>CALVYA010000005.1 GCA_944371905.1 uncultured Bacilli bacterium
TAAGTGGAAGTGGAACAGTAGGAAGTAATGGTTGGTATAGAAGTAATGTAGAAATAGGATTTCAAACAGCAAGTGATAGAGGAGGAAGTGGAGTAGAAAGCAAGGGGATAGGAGACTATAGCACCTTGACGAAGATTCAGAGTGCAGATACTGCGGGAACAACATATACAGGATACATAAGAGATAAAGCAGGGAATACGAATACCTGTACAACGACAGTTAAGAAAGATGCGACAAAACCAAGTTGTAGCTTAAAGGCCAGTGGAACGACAGGAAATAATGGATGGTATAGAGGGAATGTAACAATATCGATAGGAAGTAAGAGTGATGCAACAAGTGGAGTAGAGGTAGCAGGAGTAGGAAGTTATACGAATGGAGCGACGAAGACCCAGAGTGCAGATACTGCGGGAACAACATATACAGGATACATAAGAGATAAAGCAGGGAATACGAATACTTGTACAACGACAGTTAAGAAAGATGCGACAAAACCAAGTTGTACGTTAAAGGCCAGTGGAACGACAGGAAATAGCGGATGGTATAGAGGGAATGTAACAATATCGATAGGAAGTAAGAGTGATGCAACAAGTGGAGTAGAGGTAGCAGGAGTAGGAAGTTATACGAATGGAGCGACGAAGACCCAGAGTACAGATACGAAAGGAACGACATATACAGGATACATAAGAGATAAAGCAGGGAACACGAATACTTGTACAACTACTGTAAAAAGAGATACAACGAAACCTTATTTAAGTTTACCTAGTTCATTTTTAAATAATATAGATGTTGAGCAGTGGAGTGGATCGACTTATTTTAATCCTACGATATCTAATAAAAAATGTTCTGGTAATCAATGTACAGCAACTATATGTTTAGCTAGACGAGAGGGATCATTCCAAGTAACAGGAGTTAGTCCATCGTTTGGTGATGCGACTAGCGGATATTATACTTATCATGTACAATATCAAATGTTTGATAAAAATGGTGTTTTAACACCGACAGGAGGGTGTTTAAGGACTGAAAATGACAATCCTTGTAGTTATAAATGGACTTATACCTATGAAGATCGAGCAGGGAATACAAATACCTTTGTTTATGATTTCACAGTAGATTATCAAGGATTTAATTCGTGTAGTTAAAAAAGAACTTAAGGTTCTTTTTTTGTTTACAATTAATCCGTAAAGTTTCATTTAAATCATATTAATAGTATTGACTATTTAATTAGTAATGATATAGTTAAATAGGATAGGTAGGTGATAAAATGGCAAGTAATAAAAAATTAAAGAAAAAAGCTAAAAAACAAACTTTTAGAATGGTTGTTTTTGGAATTGCTTGTCTTTTTATCATTGGTGGTATTTTAACTACGATTACTAAAGTATGGTTAAATATCTATGATAAATATAAAGAAAAGCAAGAATTAGAAAATAAAATTTTAGCATTAAAAGAAGAAGAAGAAGAATTAACTGTAGATGTAGAAAGGTTGCAAGATCCAGAATATATTGCGAGATATTTAAGAGAAAAATATTTTTATTCAAAAAATGGAGAGTATATTATAAGAATTCCAGAAGAGAGCGAAAAATAGTGCTCTTTTTTCAATGATATGATAGAATAATATATTGCTAAATTTAATTATTTTAGTTAAAATGTTAGGTGGTGATCCTATTGGATAGAGTTTTTGATTATTTAATTAATGAGGTTAAACTCCAAAATGATGATATAATTGTAATTGGTTGTTCGGGTGGTCCTGACTCTATGGCTTTAATGCATGTATTAGAAAAAATAAGAGAAAAAAAGAAGCTATTGTTAATATGTGCTCATGTTAATCACAATGTTAGAAAAGAAAGTAAGCAAGAAGAACAATTTTTAAAGGAATATTGTGAGCAACATAATATTATATTTGAAGCAATGACTATTGAAAAATATGGTGACGACAACTTTCATAATGAATCTAGAAAAATTAGATATCAATTTTTTGAAGAACTAATCAATAAATATCAAGCCAATTATTTGATGACTGCACATCATGGTGATGACTTAATAGAGACTATTCTTATGAGGATAGTACGAGGTTCTACTTTAAAAGGATATTCTGGTTTTGAAAAAAGAGTTGATAAATTCAATTATTCTCTAATAAGACCACTGATTTTTGTTACTAAGGATGTTCTTTTAACATTCGATAAGGAAAATAACATTCCATTTGTTGTTGATAGTTCTAATTTTAAAAATAAATATACGAGAAATCGGTATCGAATGGAAGTATTACCTTTTTTAAAAAAAGAAGATCCAATGGTTCATGAAAAATTTATGAAATTTAGTGATATTTTAATAGAATATAATAATTATCTTAATAAAGAATTAGCAAAAAAAATAAATAATATTTATCATGATGATGTTATCGATATAAACAAATTCTTATCTGAAGATTATTTAATTCAGAAAAAAATTATGTTTTATATTTTGGAAAATAAATATACAGATGATTTAAATCAAATTAATATGAATCATGTTTCAAATATTATTAAATTAATGCAATCTAAAAGACCTAATGGAATAATTAATTTGCCTGGGAATTATAAAGCTATGAAGGAATATAATATTTTAAAAATTACTCAAGATATTGAGTATATAAATGATTATGAAATAGAACTTAATGAATGTGTTGAGTTACCTAATCGTCATTATATCAAATTTGTTAAGGACGAAAATAACAATGATAATAATGTTTGTCGATTATTATCACAAGAAATTAGTTTGCCACTCTACGTAAGAACTAGGCATTTAGGAGATAAAATGCTATTAAAGAAAATAAATGGAACAAAAAAATTAAAAGATATATTTATTGATGCAAAAATTGCAAAAGATTTAAGAGATAGTTGGCCTGTAGTAATAGATAGTAAAGGAAATATTCTTTGGATACCAGGAATTAAAAAGTCTAAATTTTCTAAACAAAAAGATGAAACATATGATATAATATTGAAATATAATTAACAAGGAGGATTTTATGAATAAAAAGAACATAAAAAGAGGATTATTACCGTATGTATTTTTGATATTAATAATATTAGTTGTTTTCTATATTTTTAATGTTGTTAATGTTAAAGTAAATACATTTACATACGATCAATTTATTAATGAATTAAATAAAGAAAGTATTACAGAATTAAAAATAGTTCCTAGAGAAAGGGCTAAAATATATGAGATTACTGGTAAGATAAAAGGGTACGAGGAAAACGAAACATTTTTTGTTAAGGCACCTTTATCAGACGAAGTAATTAAAAAGATTATAGCAGATGATGAAGAGGTAGGATTTAAAGTTGAAGCAGCAGCTGATCCTGAATCTAGTTCTTTCTTGCTTATTTTGATTAATGTTTTACCTATGGTAATTCTAATTGTTGGTGCATTCTGGTTATTTTCAAAACAAATGGGAAATGCTGGTAAATCAATGGATTTCGGTAAGAGTAAAGCTAGATTAAATGATGAAAAAAATAAAGTAACATTTAAAGATGTTGCAGGATTAAAAGAAGAAAAAGAAGAAGTAAGAGAATTAATTGATTTCTTAAAAAATCCTAAACGTTTTCAAAAATTAGGTGCTAGAATTCCTAAAGGAGTTTTATTAGTAGGTCCTCCAGGAACCGGTAAAACTTTGTTAGCTAAAGCGGTAGCTGGAGAAGCTAATGTACCATTCTATTATATAAGTGGATCTGATTTTGTAGAGTTATTTGTAGGTGTTGGAGCGTCTCGTGTAAGAGATATGTTCAAACAAGCAAAACATAATGCTCCATGTTTGATCTTTATAGATGAAATAGATGCAGTTGGTCGTCAAAGAGGAACAGGACTTGGTGGAGGGCATGATGAACGTGAACAAACATTAAATCAATTATTAACAGAAATGGATGGTTTTGGAGCTAATGAAGGAATCATTATTATTGCTGCAACTAACCGTGCTGATGTATTAGATCCAGCTCTTCTTAGACCAGGTCGTTTTGATAGGCAAGTAACTGTAAATTTACCAGATATTAAAGGTAGAGAAGAAATATTACAAGTTCATGCAAGAAACAAAATATTAGCACCTACTGTAACATTACATAATTTAGCAAAAAGAACACCAGGATTTAGTGGCGCAGATTTAGAGAACTTATTAAATGAAGCAGCGCTTCTTGCTGTTAGAAGAAATAAGGATATGATTACTATGAGCGAAATCGATGAAGCTACTGACCGTGTTTTAATGGGACCTGCTAAAGTAAGTAAAAAATATACAGAAGCAGAAAAGAAAATGGTTGCATATCATGAAGCTGGTCACGTAGTATTGGGGTTAAAATTAGATGATGCAAATGATGTGCAAAAAGTAACAATTATTCCTCGAAGTTATGCTGGTGGATATGCCATGATGATTCCAAAGGAAGAAAAATATACTTCAACAAAAAAGGAACTACTTGAGAGAATTACTGGGTTGTTAGGTGGTAGAGTATCAGAAGAACTTAATTTTGGTGAAATTACAACTGGTGCTCATAATGATTTTGAAAAAGCTACTAAAATTGCAAGAAGTATGGTAACAGAATACGGTATGAGTGATTTAGGCCCAGTTCAATTAGAACAACAAGAAGGTGGAGTATTTTTAGGAAGAGACTATAATAAAAGTCGTAACTTTTCCAATGAAGTAGCACATGAAATTGATTTAGAAATGCGTAAAATTATTGATGAATGTTATAAAAAAGCGAAAGAAATTTTGAAGGAAAATGAGGATTTAGTAAAACTTATTGCAGAAGCTTTGCTAGAATACGAAACATTAACACAAGAACAAATTGAATATTTAGTTGAACATAAAGAAATGCCTAAAGAGGAAATCGATTATGAAACATATAGTATGACTGAACTTAGAATGATAGCTAAGGAAAAAGGTATCAAAGGTTATACGAAAATGACAAAAGAAGAAATAATAGGAGAACTTAAGAAACTTTAAGTTCTTTTCTTTTGTTGTATTATATTGCTATTGATGTTATAATCATTAGCAGGTGATTTTATGTGGAAAATAGGTAATGTATGCATAGAAAACCAAGTAGTATTAGCACCTATGGCAGGAATTTGTAACTCTAGTTTTAGACGTATTGCTAAGGAAATGGGAGTAGGATTAATTTATGCAGAAATGGTTAGTGATAAAGCAATTTTTTATCAAAATCAGAAAACTATAGAAATGCTTAAAATGACAGAAGAAGAAAGGCCTATTGTACAACAAATTTTTGGTAGTGATAAAGAATCTTTTGTGATAGCGGCAAAATATATATATGAAAATATGCATCCAGATATAATAGATATTAATATGGGATGCCCTGTTCCTAAAGTAGCAGTTAGAGCACAAGCTGGTTCTGCTTTGTTAAAAAATCCAGAAAAAATAAAGGAAATAGTAGAAGCGGTAGTAAAAGCGGTATCTATTCCTGTAACTGTTAAAATAAGGAGTGGATGGGATTTTGAACATATTAACGCAGTCGAAGTTGCTAAAATATGTGAGCAAGCAGGAGCAAGTGCTATTTGTGTTCATCCTCGAACTAGAAGTCAAGGATATTCTGGACAAGCTGATTGGAGAATCATAAAAAAAGTAAAAGAAGCTGTAAGTATTCCTGTAATAGGTAATGGTGACATTAAAGATGTATATGATGCTAAACGAATGTTAGAAGAAACTAATTGTGATGCTATTATGGTCGGAAGAGCGGTACTTGGCAACCCTTGGCTAATTAAAGATATATGTAATTATCTAAAAAATGGTACGTTACCTAGAAAAGTATCTCCGATAGAAAAAGTAGATATGTGTTTGAAACATTTAAAATATTTGCAAGAAGTAAAAGATGAAAAAGTAGCAGTATTAGAAATTAGAAATCATATTGCGTGGTATTTTAAAGGGTTAAGAGGAGCTAACGAAGTAAAAAATAAAGTATATCTAACTAAGAAGATTAATGATATAATTAATATATTAAATGAATATAGAAGTTATGTGGAGGAAGATAAATGAAAAAAATATTTTTTAAAAGAATTTTAGCTTATGTGATTGATTGTACTATATTATTTTTTGTTATGGTATTGGTTAATCTTTTTATTCCTGTTTTTGGTGATATAGAAGAATTAAATGCGAGATTAACTACATCTATGGATAACTATACAACTGGTGAGATAACGATGGATGAATTTGTAGAAGAAAGTAATGACATTAGTTATAATTTAATGAAGGCGACTTATATTTCTTCCATTGCAGGAATTGTAATATATATACTTTACTTTGTTGTATTCCAAGCATATAATAATGGTCAAACTCTTGGGAAAAAATGGTTAAAATTGCAGGTAATAAAAATGGATAATAGTAATGTAGATATTAATTCATTATTGCGTCGTTCGTTGTTTCCTTATGGGATATTGGTCAATTTTATTTTGGTAATACTTTTATTATTTACAAGCAAAAGTGTTTATTTGAATATCAATACAATATTAAGCAATATTCAAACTATAATTATATTTATTACATTGATAATGATGTTTATAAAAGAACGTGGAGTTCATGATTATTTAGCTAATACTAAAGTAATAGAAGCGTAAGAGGAGGAATTTTAATGAGAGAGTTTTCGGATCAAGAAATAGTAAGAAGAGAAAAAGTAGAAGAAATAAGGAAAATATGCAATCCTTATCCAGAACGATACGAAGTTACGCACAGTTTAAAAGAAGCTAGTTTATTGCCTGATGAAACTACTGGAATAAGAGTAGCAGGAAGAATTGTTTTCATGAGAAAGATGGGAAAATTAAGTTTTATTAAACTAAGAGACATTGAAAGTGACTTGCAACTTTCTATAAAAATAGATTTAGTTGGAGAAGATAAGTACAATTTCTTTAAAGAAAATATGGACGTAGGTGATTTTATTGGTGCAGAAGGAGAAATGTTTACTACCCATACTGGTGAAAAGACACTACGGGTTTCAACTTTTGAATTTTTAGGGAAAGCATTAAAACCACTTCCAGAAAAATTTCATGGGTTAACGGATCCAGAACTATGTTATCGTCATCGTTATGTTGATTTGATAATGAACGAAGATACTCGTAAGAGATTTTTGATTAGGATTAATTTTGTTAAGGAGTTACGTAGATATTTAGATGGTTTAGGTTACTATGAAATTGAAACTCCAATTTTGAATAATAAACCAAGTGGCGCCGTTGCTCGTCCTTTCATATCACACCATAATGCACTAGATTTGGATGTCTATTTAAGAATTGCCCCTGAAACATATATGAAAAGAGCAGTGGTAGCAGGATTTCCAAAGGTATACGAGATAGCAAGATGTTTTAGAAATGAAGGAATGGATGCTACTCATTTGCAAGACTTTACCATGATTGAATGTTATCAAGCGTATTATAATTATAAAGATAATATGAAACTAATTCAAAATATGTTACAGTCGATTATTGAGAAAATATACGGTACGCTAACTATTCAAATAGGGGATAAAGAAGTAGATTTATCAGGAGATTGGCCTTCTGTATCGTTTAGAGAATTGATTATTAAGTTTGCTAATATTGATATCAATGAATATAATACTAAAGAGAAATTATTACAGAAAATAATTGATGAAAAGATCGAATTAGAAAGTGAAACACCAATTGAGAATTTGGGATTTGGAAATTTAGTCGATTATTTATACAAAAAAGTAGCACGACCTCATATGATAGGCCCTGTATATTTAACAGAACATCCAATTAGTTTATCTCCTCTGGCAAGAGCTAATGATGAACGTCCTAACATTACAGATCGTTTTCAATTAGTAATTAACGGAGCAGAAATAGTAAATGGATTTTCCGAGTTAGTTGATCCTATGGAACAAGAAAAAAGGCTTCTTGAACAAGCTAACCTAAAAGCTAATGGCGATGAAGAAGCCATGGATATGGATTATGATTATATTGGTGCGATGGAGTATGGTATGCCACCTATTTCAGGATGGGGAATGGGAATTGATCGTTTGATTCAATTACTTACTAATAGCGAAAATATAAAAGATGTAGTAATGTTTCCATTAATGCGGCCTATAGATAAATAAAAGCAGAAAACTGCTTTTTTTTTGATAAAATATCAAAATTTATCATAAAAACTTGTTTTTGTACTAAAATATTGTATAATTAAAAATGGGAGGGTTAAAATGAAAAAACATAGTTTATTTAAAGTGATTGGCATCACGATTATTGTAGCAGTTATATTGACTTGGATTTTTCCTATAACATATTTTGGATATAGTTTAACGGAAGAAGCTCGTAGTCAAGTTGGACTTTTTGAATTATTCTCACTTGGTCCAGTTGTATTCTACTATTTTGGAAGCATTATTTTTTATGTACTTGCTATAGGAGGTTTCTATGGGGTTTTATATCATATTGATGGATATAGAAATTTACTTGATAAAATAGTAGAAAAATTTAAAGGAAAAGAAAATATTTTCTTAATAGTTATTATGGTTTTATTTGCAATTATTGCATCTATGGCTGGTATAACTACAGGATTATTGTTCTTGTTCCCATTAATTATTTCTATTATATTACTGATGGGATATAATAAGCAAACAGCTGCTTTAGTTACTGTTGGTTCTGTTGCGGTTGGTTTAATTGGTACAACTGTATCAGCAACTAATATTAATGCTATTGTGGGAATTTTAGGATTGGATTTCAGTTCTGAATTATTAACTAAAGCGATTATTTTAGTAGTTGGATTGGTATTATTAATTTTCAATACTTTGTCATATGCTAAAAAACATAAAAATAATAAAGAAGAAAAGAAAGATGATGAATTAGAATTACCTGTTTCTAAAGATTCTAAGAAAAAAGTTTGGCCAATTGTTTTAGTTATTGATTTAATTTTAATAATTATGATTTTAGCTTCTATATCTTGGGATACAGTATTAGGTGTAAATTTATTTAATGACATTCATGAATCTGTAATGAATTTTAAAGCAGGCGATTTTGCTATTTTTGGTAAGATTCTTGGTGAAAATAGTACAGTTGCATTTGGAAAATGGACTTTAATTGAATATACACTTTTAGTAACTTTAGGTGCAGGAATTATCTCTTTACTATATAAGAAAAGTTTTAATAAATTTATTAAAGCGTTCTATGAAGGAATGAAAAAAGCTTTTAAACCAGCAGTATTAATTTTCTTTGCTTATATAGTATTAGTAATTACTGCTACACATCCAGTGTTATTAGCAATATTTAAACCATTATTAACTGCTACAAGTGGATTTAATGTATTTACAATGAGTATTGTTGCATTTATTAGTAGTATCTTTAATATTGAAACTTATTATACAGCATCAGGAGTTTTACCATATGTAACTTCAATTATTAGTGATACTTCAACTTATCCATTAATTGCTATTATTTGGCAAGCAATGTATGGATTAGCTGCTTTAGTAGCTCCTACTAGTTTGGTATTAATCGCAACTTTATCTTATTTAAATATATCTTTCTGGCAATGGCTAAAAGCTTCATGGAAATTAATTTTAGAAATTTTAGTTGCCTTGTTATTGATTTTTACAATATTAATTTTAATTTAAAAAGAACTTCGGCTCTTTTTTTGTTTATCTTTTGAAAAAAAAGACATAATAAACATAGAATAATATGAAAGGTGATTATATGTTTTCAAAATTTACGGAAGAAGCTCGTAAAGTATTAGTTAGTGCAAAAAAAGAAATGACGGATTTAAAGCATCCTTATGTTGGAAGTGAGCATTTGTTATTAGCAATATTAAAAAATAAGGATAGTGCTATTGCAAAAAAATTAAAAGAGTATAATTTGGATTATAATAGTTTTAAAAAAGAAATCATTAATATAATAGGAATAGGCACAGAAGTTACAGAATGGTATTTATATACACCTTTATTAAAGAAAGTGATTGAAGATGCCATGATGGAATCTAAAGAAGAAATGAAAGATGTAACAGTAGAAATGCTTTTTTCTTCTTTAATTCACGAAGGCGAAGGTATAGCTATTAGGATTATGTTAGCTATGAATGTTGATTTTGATAGCATTATGGAAGAGTTTAATGTTAAAACTGCCGGAAAAAAAATTAAATCAAAGAAAAAATTAATGATTGACGAATTTGGATATGATTTAAATAAAAAGGCTCGTCAAGAAGAAATAGATCCGGTTATAGGAAGAAATGGTGAATTAGAAAGATTAATTGAGATATTATGTAGAAGAACTAAAAATAATCCATTATTAATTGGCGAAGCTGGTGTAGGTAAAACTGCGATTGTGGAAGAATTAAGTAGAAAAATAGTTCAGGGAATGGTTCCAGAACAATTAAAAAATAAAAGAATTGTATCTGTTTCTATGTCTAGTTTAGTGGCAGGAACGAAATATCGTGGGGAGTTTGAAGAAAGAATTACAAAAATGTTGAAAGAGTTAGAAAACGATAATAATGTTATTGTTTTTATTGATGAGATGCATACATTAGTTGGAGCTGGTGGAGCAGAAGGAGCCATCGATGCTTCTAATATACTTAAACCTATTTTAGCAAGAGGGAAAATAAAAATCATTGGTGCAACGACAATTGAAGAATACAAAAAATATATTGAAGAAGATCGAGCTTTAGCTAGAAGATTTCAAACTATTTTGATAGAAGAACCTGATAGTAATAAAACTAAAGAGATTTTATTAAAACTAAAACCAATATATGAAAAATATCATAATGTTAAAATATCTGATGAAGTGATAGACGCTATAGTTAAATTATCTAATCGATATATCTATAATAGAAAACAGCCAGATAAAGCCATTGATATTTTAGATGAAGCTGCAGCTAAAGTTTCGGTAGCTAAAGATAAAAAAAGTAATCATTTAAATATTTTAAAGGAAGAATTAGATAATATTATGGAGGAAAAAAATAAAGCTATTATTAAACAAGACTATAATAGTGCTGCCTCTTTTAGAAAAGCAGAAAACCAATTAGAAACAAAAATAAATAAATTAGAAGAAAAAAAGTTAAAAAATATTAATACTAAAATAGTTACCACCAAAACAATAGCGGAAATAATTAATTTAAAAACTAAAATACCAGTTTATGAATTAGAACAAGATGATTTTAAAAATATTTTAAAATTAAAAAAGTCCATGATGTCTAAAATAAAAGGGCAGGAAGTAGCTATTGATAAATTATATCAAATAAGCAAGAGAATAAAATTAGGTTTTAAAGAAGAATCAAAACCGGTATCTTTATTGTTTGTAGGACCTACTGGAGTAGGGAAAACTTTATTAGTAAAAGAGTTTAGTAAACTGTTAGTAGGAAGTAATAATTTAATCACGTTAGATATGAGTGAATATAAAGAAGAGCATACTATTAGTAAAATCATAGGATCTCCACCGGGATATGTTGGTTATTCAAATAAAAATACAGTAGTAGAAGAAATAAAAAATAAGCCATATTCAGTTATTTTAGTAGACGAAATAGAAAAAGCTCATCCCTCAGTCCTTAATTTGTTTTTACAAATATTAGATGAAGGAAGAATTAAGGATTCTAGAGGAAATAGTATAAGGCTTGATCATAATATTATTATTATGACTTCTAATATAGGTTTTAATAAAAATGCAATAGGATTTAATCAATCGGATAACAATAGTATTGAAACTAAGTTAAAGGAATTTTTAAGTCCGGAAATAATGAATAGGATTGATGATGTTATTATTTTTAGCAAGTTAAATAGAAAAAATATTTTTGATATTGTGACTAAAAAATTAAAAGAAGTGAAAGAAAAATTTCGAGAAAATAATATTGATATTCATATAAGTAATAAAGTAGTGGAACAAATTATTGATGAAAGTAAATTTGAAGAATATGGTGCTAGGAAGATTGATAAAATTATAAGAACAAAAGTCGATAACATTATAATAGATGAATTATTGTTAGGAAAGAAGAAATTTAATATACAATCAATATATTGATGTATATGGATTTCTTTTTTTATGATATAATTTGATTAAGATAAATAAAGAGGAGAATCAATTATGGATTTTAATGAAATAAAAAAAACTCTGGAAATGAATCGTAATAAAATATCTAGTTTATGGAGGTCACTTTGACATAGATTCTAAACAGGAAAGAGTTTTGACTCTAGAGAAAGAAATGATGAAGGAATCTTTTTGGAATGATAAAAGTAAAGCAGAAGCTATTATTGATGAGTTAAATAATTTAAAGCAAATGACGGATGCTATCAAAGAGGCAAAAATAAGAATTGATAATAATTATTCTTTCATTGATAATATTGAAAATGATGAAGAAATGTTAAAAATAATGACAGAAGAAGTTAATGATATATCTAAAATAGTAAATAAATTAGAAGTGAATCTTCTTTTAAGTGGACCTTATGATAAATGTGATTGTGTTTTAGAGATTCATTCAGGAGCTGGAGGAACTGAAGCCTGTGATTGGGCTAATATGCTTTATAGAATGTATCTAAGGTGGTGTGAGAAGAAAAAATATAAAGTAGAAGTTTTAGATTATCAAGAAGGGGAAGAAGTTGGAATTAAAAGTGTTTACTTATCAATCAAAGGGAAGAATAGTTATGGGTATTTAAAAAATGAAAAAGGTATCCATAGGTTGGTAAGATTATCACCATTTGATACTAATAATAAGCGTCATACTTCTTTTGCGTCAGTAGATGTGATACCAGAGTTTGATAATACTTTAGATATAGAAATTAATGAAAAAGACCTAAAAATTGATGTATATCGCTCCAGTGGAGCTGGAGGTCAGCATGTTAATACTACTGATAGTGCTGTTAGAATTACTCATTTACCTACCAAAATTGTAGTGACTTGTCAAAGTCAAAGAAGTCAAATTCAAAACAGGGAAAAAGCTATGGAAATATTAAAAAACAAGTTAAAATTGTTAGAAATTGAAAAACAGAATAAACAGTTGAATGCATTACGTGGAGAACAAAAAAATATTGAATTTGGTTCACAAATAAGAAGCTATGTTATGCATCCTTATTCAATGGTAAAAGATCATAGAACTGGATATGAAACTAGTAATGTAGATAAAGTTTTAGATGGTGATCTTGATGAATTTATAGAAGCAAATTTAAAGGGGATAAGTTTATGAATAAAGAAAAATCTAAAAATATAGTAAGACAAATTTATAAAAAATTTCGCTGGAAGAGATATTTACAATTGTTATTAGGTAGTTTTATTTTTGCTCTTGCATTTAATTTGTTTATTTTACCTAATAATTTTGTGTATGGAGGAGTTAGTGGATTAGCAATTATTCTTCAAGAATTGTTTGGTTTTGAACCTTCACCAACTATTATGATCTTATCACTATTATTATTAGTAGTTAGTTATTTTGCTTTAGGTAAAGAAAAAACGGTTGGTTCGATTATGGGATCAATTTTATTTCCAATTATGGTTGATTTAACAAGCAACGTAAGATTATATTTAGATATTGATACATCTCAAATGTTATTATCAGCAATTTTTGGTGGAGTAGTAGCAGGAATAGGTGCAGGGCTTATTTATAAAGCAGGATTTAGTAATGGAGGAACAGATATTTTAAATCAAATTGTTTCCAAATACGGTAAAGTAAGTATGGGAAAAGCAATTATTATGAGTGATGGACTGATTTTATTAAGTGGTACTTTTATTTTTGGAATTAATAATTTTATGTATGCTCTTATCGTTTTATATATCATTAGTATTATTACTGATCGCGTTTTGCTTGGAATTTCTGATTCGAAAGCGTTTTATATCGTAACGGAAAAAGATTCAGAGGTAAAGGAATTTGTTTTAGATAAATTGAGTCATGGCGTAACTATTTTTGAAGCAAGAGGAGGATATGAAAATAAGAAACAGAAAGTATTATTTTGTGTGATTCCAACCAAAGAATATTTTAAATTAAAAGAAGGAATATCACTAATTGATAGTAAAGCATTTTTTGTAGTTACAGACGCATATGAAGTATACGGTGGTGAGTAAAATGTTTCATAGAATTTGGGATATTATTGAAGAAAAACATTTACTGAAACGTTATGGATATCTAACTTTATCCTTATTTTTAGCAGCTATATGTTATAACTTATTAATATATCCAGCTAAGATAGTATCAGGAGGAGCTAATGGATTATCTATTGTAGTAGAAACTGCGTTTGGCATCCCCCCTGCAACCTTTATTCTTGCTTTCTCAACTATTATTTTAATAATTTCTTTCTTGGTTTTAGGAGTTGAAAAATCGAGCGGTTCGGTTATTTCTACTTTTATATATCCTATATTTGTTGAACTAACTTCTGGAATTACTACAATAGTAGATATAAATAGCAATGATATGATTTTAATTAGTTTATTTGTAGGAATTATTAGCGGATGGACTTCTGGAATTATATATAAAATGGGCTTTAGTAATGGAGGAATATCATTAATTAACCAAATACTTTTTGAAAAACTTCATTTTCCGCTTAGCAAGAGCACTGTTTTAATAAATATGATTATTGTGGCATTAGGTGGTATTTATTATGGAATTGAAACGATTTTATATGCTATGATTGTTTTATTTGTGAGCGGTATTATTATTGATAGAGTATTATTGGGAATTTCCAATAATAAAATGTTTTATATTATTACAACGAAGGAAGACGAAGTTCAGAAATATATATTAAATGAAATAGGACACGGAGTTACTAAATTTAATGTAGTAAAAGGATATTTAAATAATAAAAGTCAAGCTTTAATGACAGTAATTCCCACCAAAGAATACTTTAAAGTATCGGAAGGAATAAAACAAATTGACAAAAATGCCTTCATTGTTGTCACGGATTCGTATCAAATGTCAAATGGTGCCTAAAATTTCCAATGAAATTTGTCGAATTTATGTTATAATAAAATTGTATCGACAATAAAAAGGAGGTAAAAATGGATCTAATTAATATTAAACATGTTAATAAGGTATATAAAAATGGTGTTACGGCGATATATGATCTGTCGTTAAAGATAAAAAAAGGTGATTTTGTTTTTGTCATAGGTGGTTCAGGAAGCGGGAAATCCACTTTAATAAAAATGTTGTATCGAGAAGAAAGACCAACATCTGGAGAGATTATTTTAGGGGGATTAAATGTAGCTAGATTACGTAATAGTAAAGTTTATAAATTAAGACGAAAACTAGGAATTGTCTTTCAAGACTATAGACTATTACCAAAGTTAACAGTATATGAAAATGTAGCATTTGCATTAGAGGTAATTGGTGCAAAAAAAGAAGAAATCAAAACAAAAACATTAAAAGCTATTGATCTTGTTGGCTTAAAAGCAAAGACTAGAACTTATCCTACGGAGTTATCAGGAGGAGAACAACAACGTGTAGCAATAGCAAGAGCTATTGTTAATAATCCTAAATTGTTAATTTGTGATGAGCCTACTGGTAATTTGGATCCTGATATGAGTAGAGAAATAGTAAAAGTTCTGGACAATATTAATAAAGAAGTAGGAACAACAATTATTATGGCTACTCATGATCGAGAGATAGTAAATGAAATGAAAAAGCATGTCATTGCTTTAAAAGATGGAAGATTAGTAAAAGACTATGAGAAAGGAACTTACGATAATGAAATTGTTTAGAATGTTTGGAAGAAATGTGCGTGATGCCTTTAAAAGTGTAACAAGAAATTTTTCATTATCCATTGCTTCTATCTCATGTATAAGTATTACGTTAATTGTTGTAGGACTTTCATTAATTATTTCATTTAATGTAGATAATTTTACTAGAACTATAAAGAAAGATGTGACAGTGGTTGTTTTCTTAGAGCAGGATACAACGAAAGAGGAACTGGAAAGTATTCAAAAAGAAATAGCTGGATTTGATAATGTTGAATCTATTAAAATTAAGACAAAAGAAGAATCTAAAAAGGAAATGATGGCGGAATCAGAAGTGTTTGAAGCAACAATGGAAACTTGGCCAGAAGAGGATAATCCTTTAAGAGATAGTTATTTAATTAAAGTAGAAAGAATTGAAGATATTGGCGATACAGCCGATAAAATAAGAAAAATTGATAAAGTTGAAGTAGTGGATTATGGAGAAGAGATGGTAGAAAGATTAGTTGGAGCATTTAAACTAGTAGAGAAGATTACCATTGTTATTGTAGCAATATTAATTATTGTTACAGTATTCTTAATAGTGAATACTATTAAATTAACTATATTCTCTCGTAAACGCGAAATCTCTATTATGAGATTAGTTGGTGCTAGTAATTTAACTATAAAGATACCATTTGTAATAGAAGGTATGATTATCGGTGCTATAGGTTCTATTATTCCAATTATAATTTCTATTTATGGTTATGTAGCATTTTATGAAGAATTTGATGGTCAATTATTTTCAGCTTTAATAAAATTAGTTCCTCCAGAACCTTTCATATATTTAATAGCAATAGCAATTTTAGTTATTGGTGTTATTGTAGGTATGTTTGGTAGTGGAAGAGCAGTAAGGAAGTATTTAAAGGTATGAGAAAAGTATTAAGAATATTGTTAATTTTAATGATTTGCATTGCTTTAGTGCCTCATGATACACATGCAATAACGTTAGGAGAATACGAGGCTCAGTTACAGAAATATAAGGCGGATGCTGCTGCCAATCAAGCTGCATTAAATAAAACAGAAGCAGAAATTGCTGAAACTAACCGACAAATAGAAAATACGAAGACAGAAATTAAGAATCTAGCTAATGAAGTCACTAAATTAAAAGAAGAAATTGTTCAGTTTAATGAAGAAATAAAAGAAAAAAGTTTACAGACAAAAGAGTTATTTCAATATTTTCAAATGTCAAATGGTGAAAATGCATATTTAGAGTATGCATTTGGAGCTGAAACAGTAACAGATTTAATTTACAGAATGGCTATCGTTGAACAAATGACAGAATATAATGAAAAAGTTACAAAAGAATTAGAGGATATGATAAAAGCCAATCAGGAAAGAGAAGAAGAAATAAAAGAAATAAACAAAGATTTAGAGGTAAAACAGAAAGAACTAGAAGAAAAAGTTGTTTCTTTAGGTAATACGAAATCTTCTTTAACTGTAGGAGGAGCTTCTATTCAAGATCAAATAAAAAACTATGAAGAAAAAGTTAATTATTACAGAAACAAGGGATGTAGTAGTAATGATGTTATCGGAGTTGATTGTGCTGTAAGTGCTTCTTCTGGTGTATTTCGAAGACCGGTAGGAGTTGGATATATTACTAGTGAATTTGGAAGTCGAGGAGGATCTTTTCATAGAGGATTAGATATTAGTAATGGAGATCCATATAATACGAAGATTTATCCTGTAGCTAACGGAACTATTAGTTCAATTTGGCAAGATTTATATGGAGCATTAATAGTTACTGTCGAACATTATGAATCTGTTAGTGGAACTTATTATACGTCAATGTATGCACATTTAAGTTCTTATGCTCCTAACATATATGTTGGAAAATATGTTACTTCAGATGATTATCTTGGCTATATGGGAAATACAGGTTATTCTACCGGCCCACATTTACATATGGAAATAGCACCATGTAGATTATATTTAGATAGTGCTTGCTATACTTGGGATTCTTATACACGATTTGTACAGAATCAAGGATATAACGGATTTAAAGGGCCAAGACAGTTAATCAATTTTCCTAGTGGAACTTATAATGCATGGTATACAAGATAGAATTTGTTCTATCTTTTTTCATATAAAAAATAATATTGAGTTAGCCGATATTATTTTTTATTAAGAGAAATGTTAAAATTTATTATAACAATAATTATTCCAATGATATAAAAGTGAAACCAAAAGTTGTAACTCTTTGAATAAACTCTATTAAGTCTTAGGTGTATCATTTTTAATGTATATTCCATAATAAAATTAGTAAAACTGCTAAAAAAAGATAATTTTTAAACTCAAAATTTTATTACTGTAGTTTACTGGTACCTTGGTATTTTTCTGTTCATATTTTCCAACTTATTTTTTTGTTATATAATATAATTTTACAATGTTTTAGTAATATAAACTGTTCTTGTATTCTGATCTAATAAATGTTAAAATATCTTTTTGAAAGAATATGAAAAAGGAGGTAGAGGTATGTTTAAATTGGTTTCTAAATTTAATCCTTCAGGGGATCAACCAGAAGCGATTTATCAATTAGTACAAGGGCTAAAAAAAGGTAAAAGAGATCAAGTTTTATTGGGAGCTACAGGTACAGGTAAAACTTTTACTATTGCAAATGTGATCCAAGAAGTAAATAAACCAACATTAATATTGGCACACAATAAAACTTTAGCAGGGCAATTATACAGTGAATTAAAAGAACTATTTCCTGAAAATCGAGTAGAATATTTTGTTTCATATTATGATTTGTCATGTATTTATTGCTAATTTAGTATTAAGATCATCAATTAAATGTTACAAAACAGTATAATACAAGATCTATTAGAACTATATAAAAAAGATTGTTATTTGTGACTTTTATTCGTGTAATATCGTGTAATGATGTATCAACCCATTAGATGATGTGTGTCTAAAAGTGAGAAATTAACGAGAACAAATGAAATGTATTTATTTAATAGAATCTATGTCTAAATTAATTTGTTTAATCAAAGTATTTTAAAATTGATTTTAAAGTATGTTAATAAAATTTCCGTGTATTATTAATGTTATGAAATAATATTAGGTTTTAATATGAACAGACAGCAATATAAGAACAAATAGATACTTCAAACAATATAATATTCTTTGTGGTTTAGGAATTGGTGGTTAATTATTTAAAAAGTAGAAGTGAAGAGTCTACTAAGTATGAAAATATTAAAGTATAAAAAAATTTATAAAATTTATTTCTAGGTCTTGTCTTTTACTATAATAGCTGTTAAAATGTGAGTAATTAAAGGTTTTGCCTTTGATGGAATAATATCATTTCGGTTGTTAAAAGAAATGGTAACATCTTTGATAATACACTACTAGGGAGCAAGTTCCTAGCGGGCTCTTATGTAAATATTGTACATACGACCTCGTTATTACTAACCAAAAACAATACTACTAATATCACTAATAAAAGAAAACAATACTACTAACATCACTATAACTAACACTACTAATACTACTAACACTACTAATACAAAAACTATCATTACACATACTAAAACTAAATATAAAGAATTACAAAACAGGAGATGAAATATTCTCCTGTTTTATTATGAACTAATTGAAAATTCAGATTCAGTATTAGCAAATTTCCTATTGTTATACCATGTAAATGGGAGGATAAATTATGAATGAAATTGAAACAATGAAAACAGAAGAAGAAATATCACATAAGAAATTTCTTGCTTATTTAATTGCTGATATGATCTATATTCATTACAAACATTACGAAAATTCAAATTTTGAAAGTTACAACCAATTTTATCATAGTAGTATGCAATTTATCAATTATAACAAACAGGAGCAGGAAGAAATATATCAAAATGTTGACTCTATTCTTGAAGAAAAATATGATTTATTCTTTGCCCACAATGAAAAAGATGAACCTATTTATTTAGTTGATATTTCAGGAAAGGAAGATGATGTATGTTGAATCAAATTGTTTTAGTAGGTCGTTTAATTAAAGATCCAGAAGTAGTTACTATGGAGTCTGGTAAAAATATAAGTCATATAACTATAGCTATTCCTAGACCATTTAAGAATGTTGAAGGAGAATATGATACAGATTTTATTGATTGTGTATTATGGAATACAGTTGCTGAAAGTACTTCAGAGTATTGTAGAAAAGGAGACATTATAGGGGTTAAAGGTCGTGTTCAAAGTTGTATTGTTGAAGATGCAAAAGAAAAAGATTACAATAAAATTGAAATAGTTGCCGAAAGAGTTACATTCTTATCTAGTAAGAAGGAGGAATAATTGCATGGAGTTTGTCTACGCTGCTGAAGGTAGAAAAAAAATTTTAAAGCTAATGTAGTCGGTAATTATGGATGCGTATATGGGGACTATGTTAAGGAAGTTGAGGGATAGTCAATGAATGGTGTTGAGAGATTAAAAAAATTAGCAGAAGGTCAAGAAGATACTTCTCTACTTAGGGTTATAGAATATCTAGTTAATATCGATGATATGGATGAGATGTTTTTAAATGAAGATAAATCTTTAAAGTGTATGGTTGATTATATCAAAGGTGAAGCTAAAAAAATAGCAAAATATGGATATTGTTGGGTTGAAGATACTACTGTTTATGAATGGGCTGCTAATTATTGGTCTAAAACAGATGACGAGTTAGGAATAAAGAAACCTGTAGTTACACCTACACAAAAGACAGAAAAGAAAGAGGTTGTTCCGGAAATTAAAGAGTATGGACAACTATCATTATTCTAGGTGGTTATTCCTATGGGTTATATCAAAAAAGAATTACAAGACCTTATAAAGTGTATGGACGAAACTTTTTTAATTGAATCTGGGGTGAGAAAGTGGATAAGGCAAAGTGTTTACCCTAAACATAATCTTATACTAAAATCAAAAAACGGTTATTATTGTACAAATTGTAAAAAATTATTTTACTCTACTGCTAGAGTTGGTGAATATGTTGAGTGTCCTAAATGTAAAGAAACATTACTTGTTAGGATGAAGACATTACAATATCAAATATTCAAAGATGATTTTAGAATTATTAATTATATCAATGGGTACTTTGTACTAAGAGGGTTTGAGGTATCATCTACATATAGCAGTAATAAAGTTACACATAGGTATCAAGAGTATCAGAGATTGGTTATAAGCAAGGATAAAATCTACTTGTTAGTATCAAATGTATTCAAAAACTATTTGGGATATACAATGGTTAATTATAATGAAAAACATATTCGGTGGAGGCTACTAGATGGTCAGTATAGATGGTATATGTCTAGAGGGAGTATCTACTGGGGAGAGCTAAAGAGAGACCTAGAGGGGTCACTTTATTACTACTGTCCTATAGAGAGAGGGGTATCACCATATAATAATAATCAAGATATAGAGACACTACTTCAGAGGGTACTTATCAATCCTATAGCATTTGAATTATTATCCAAGCTCAATCTTACTAATCTTGCTATTCATTGTGATAGATTTATTAATAGAGGTTCATTTGAAAAAAGGTTTGGTGTTACTAAGAATTATCTGCCATTTATGGTAAAGCACAATATTACCTATGACGAATTAGAGGTATTACAGATAATTAAACATAAGAACATTAAGGTTATAAGGAAACTTGCAGAGTTAAATAGTTATAAAGAGTTAGCACAATATGTTGATTTAGAAAAAGCACTAGCAAATGGTCTTACTAAAAGTAATGAGCATATGTATCTGGACTACCTCTCCTTTGCAAAACGACTACATCTTAATATGAAAGATAAACGAGTGCTATACCCTAAAGATATCTTAAAATCACATGATGAACTTATGCACCAAGTAGAAACTATTGAAAACCAAGAAATAATTGAAAAAATTAAGATAAGGTATGAAGAATTAAAAAACTTAAGTTATCAAGATGATAAGTACATAATCTATCCAGTTCCAACAATGAGTGATTTAATTAACGAGTCAGAAGTACAAAATATATGTATTAGAAGTTACAACGAGCGATATGCAAATGGTAAAACAAACTTGTTCTTTATGAGAAATCTAAAGAATGTTACTAAACCACTTATAGCTATTGAAGTACGAGATAAAAAAATTGTACAAAGTCGTGGAAAAGGTAATAATGAACCTACTAGATTACAAAAAGCATTCATTACTAAGTGGGAAAATGAAGTGTTGAAAGGAAGTGTATTATATGCCTAGATTTCAAATAGGAAAACTTATTATAACAAATGGAATACAAAACATAATAAATGAAAACCCTAGTTTTCAATATGAGTTAGTTAATTATTTGAATAGATATTTAAACGAAGATTGGGGAATTTTATGTGATAGTGATAAACAAATGAATGAAGCTGCAATAAAAACTAATGAAAGAATACTTGCTTCGTACGATACAACTAAAGGTAATATATATGTAATAACTGAAAGAGACAGGTCTTGCACTACAATTTTATTGAGGAATGAGTACTAATGAATTGCAAAAGTAAAACTATATACAAAACAGTGGCAGAAAATATAAAATATTACCGTGAAGCAAAAGGAATGACAATAAGTGACTTAGCTCAAAAAACAGGATATACTAAAGACTTTATTACTAAATTAGAAGCAGCTATATACACAAAAAAATGTACAATAACAGTTGTCTATAATATAGCAATTGCTCTTGGCATCAAGATAGACCTATTATTGATAGATGACAAAAAGTAAATTCAAAATCAGTATAGTGTTAGATTAGATTATGCTATAATTAAATTGAAAGGAGAACTTTTATATGAAAAACGAATTATATAAAGAAATTAGAAAAATGAAATCAAATGATTTAATATGCGTAGCATCACGACCTGGTCAAGGGAAAACGACAACACTATTAGCGTTAGCGGATGATTTGCTAACAAATAATAAAAACATTGTTTTTGTTACACTAGAATCATCAGCAGAATTATTGAAATCAAAAATTAAAATTAAAAACAATAAAAAATTAAATGTCGTTGATTTACCTAATTCATCAATTGAAGAGTTATCTGATGTTGTTGAAAAAATCAAGAAAAAAACAAAGGTAGATTATGTTTTCGTTGATTATATTCAACTTCTAAACTGTGATGTTAAAGCAAGAGATGCTTTGTTGAAAGAATTGACAATATCATTAAATATACCTTTTGTAGTATCCTCACAACTACCTAGAAATTATAATGAAATGAATATTGGATTAGAAAAACAAGAGTATACTAAAATATTCATAATCAAAGATTTTAATGAGTATGAAATTTTATAATATACTATGAATGTTATCTAAAAATCATCTAATTCAATAGCTAAACAAAAACGTAATTAGTAGTTGATGATTACTTTAAGACATACCTTAATTGGTGTGTTTTTAGTTAGTTCAGTATCAGTATGTATTACAGTGTATTGGTAGTAAAATAAGTGTTGAGGTGGTTTATAGTGAATTTGAGTTC
Source organism: uncultured Bacilli bacterium (assembly GCA_944371905.1). Taxonomy (GTDB): domain Bacteria; phylum Bacillota_I; class Bacilli_A; order RF39; family UBA660; genus RGIG3091. Next base: position 23,079 of record CALVYA010000005.1, read on the forward strand.
TATAATTGATAATAAACTGATGGTACATGACTATGAATTTATTATTAAGGATTGGTTATTAGATGCAGAAATATCTATCAATAGTAAGGATACATACGAATATGCGGTAAGAAGATATATAAAATATTTACAAGAAAAAGATATTACTTCAACTAGAAATACAGTTATAGAGTTTAAAAATGAAATGATAAATAGTTATTCAAATAGTACAGCATATATTCTCTTATCGGGTGTTAAAAGTTTTTATAGATATTTGGCAAGAAAGTATAGTATACAAGATGTTGCTAAAGATGTTAAGTTACCAAAAATACCTAGGGGCTTTAAAAAAGATTGTTTAACTGTGGAACAGGTATCACAATTGCTTAATTCATTAAATGAAAATACTTTAGCACAGCTAAGAGATAAAGCTATGATTAATTTATTTATAAGATGTGGATTAAGGTGTTGTGAAATAATAAATGCAAATATTGAAGATATAGGAACTAAAGATGGTCAAAAGGTACTTTACATCAAAGGCAAAGGGCATACCGAAAAAGATGATTTTGTAGTATTAACTACTGATATGTTAAGAATATTAGATAAATATTTGGTAAAGCGGAAAGAATACATAGATAAAAGTCCACTATTTGCTAGTGTTAGTAATAGATCTTATGGAAAAAGATTAGATAGTAGTACAGTTAGAGCAATTTGTAAAAGATATTTTAAAAATATAGGAATTAATACACCAAGAGTTTCAACACATAGTCTACGACATACAGCAATTACTCTTTCTATTTTAGCAGGTGCTGGGATAATAGATGTAAGGGATTTTGCACGACATACTGATATTAATACTTCATTAAGGTATATTCATAATCTTCAAAGGTTAGAAAATGCACCTGAATTAAAAATTGATGAATTTTTAAAGAAAAACAGTTCAAAAGAAAAGGATGAAATCATAAGTTGAAATCACCCTTTTATGCTACTAAAAACTAAGCCTAATTAACACTAATTATTATTATAGTGTATTAAAATTTAATGATTATTTTTGTTTAATAATCCGTTTATATATCCAATAACATTTGCTTTGTCTTCTTTACTAAGTTCATTGTATTTAGTAACTAATAAATTATATTCTTCACTATCATATTTTAATAATTCATCAACTTTTGTTGATATATTAGTTCTGTCTAACAAATAATCTATATTGACATCAAAATAATCTGCAAGTTTTATTAATGAAACTAAACTTGGATGTTTTGTGTTATACCTATATCCTTGAATTGATGAATCAGATAAATATAACTCCGTTCCTAATTTAGTATCATTTATATTTTTATTTTTCATTATGGTTTCAAGATTATTCATAGAAATATTTTTTTTAACTTGGTTATAATTATCTTTATTAGAATCAGAAAAACGCATTATAATACACCTCCCAAGTGGCTTTAGTAAAAATATTATTCCACAATATGGTTATATAAATACGCCACTATATGAGAAGTTAATTTGAAAATACCACTACAAAGAGTATAAATTATGATATAATAGATTTAAGGTGGTGAAACTTATGCATGTAAGAATAATTCCTATGTCGTTATATGATGAAACTTTTGTAGGTAAATGTATTGAGGAAATACAAAAAGACTTCTTTAAAGATTATTTAATTAATGTTAGTAAAGGTTGGTATTATTATGGAAAAAGTGGCTTAGAAGCAAATTCTGGTGATTTATTATTATTTCAAATGAATAATCAGGTAATTGCCTCTGCTATATTAGAAAATGTTATACAATTTACTAAACCTACTATTGATGGTAATACTGGTGCTTTAATACTTGATAGAAGAACGATCAAAGTTTTTCCCCCAATTAAAAAAGAAGAACTATCTTTATTTATTAAAAAGTTTATATCTTTTAATCAAGTAAAGCAAAAGTTTGACGTTAAAGATGTAGACTTTCCTTCTTTGGAAAAGAGGATGAAGGAAAATGATTAAAATCAAGTTCAATCCTATCAATGATCGCATTATTGATGAAATAATTAAGGAAAAAGAAAGCGTTAATTTTGATAAAAAATTAATTAAAGATGATGAAAATTTAAGTGGAAGTTTTAATAAGTTGGTTGGAAATTTGACTGCTATGACTTTAAGAAAATATATATCTAACATAATAAATTATCATGGATTAAATTATAAAGTTTCTAATTCTAATGCATTTGTTAAAGGATGTCCTATTGAGTGGGATTTAATTATATTAAAAAGTAGTGCTGAAGATATAAATAATACTAATGTTTTTGATGCTAGAGATTGTATATGCTTATTAGAATTTAAAACAAGCGGTTTGATGCCTAATCAATTTAAAGATATTAATAAAACATTTAATACTCAATTTAGTCATTTGTATGCTTTGAGAAAAATTGCAAAAAGAAATATTCCTTTTGGATATGTAACATTTGCAGAAAGTATTGAATACTATGATAAAACTTTAAAATATTTTGATAACATGAATGGATTAAATAATACTGCGTTTGCATTTTTAGATTATCAAGAATTAGCCCTTAATGATGAGAAAAAATATATTGATGTATGTAATGATTTTGAAAGATATTTGTTCGATTTATTAAATCAAAGTAAATAGTTAATAAAAGGTTAAGGTGATGATAAATATTTATGAAAAATATAAAAAATTTTATTAAGAATAATAAGGCATTATCAATATTATTGTTTACATTATTGATTGTTGCTTTTATAATTGCAGCTTCATATGTATCAAATAGTAATAATATATTAAGTAATAGTGAAAGTAGTATAATTAATTATGAAGATGATTATTATTGGATTTCAACAGATGATTATTTTTATGATGAAAAAAAAGATTTAATCATTTCTAATACTGCATATGCTTTTAAATTTTTAGATAATAATAAATGTTATATTGCTACAATAAATGGTGATACAATTTATGACAATAATCAAGTGTATTATAAATTTAAAAAATACAAATCAGCTTTAATAGAAAAGCAAGGAGTTTGGCTTTCTAATTTGGAAGAATGTTCTTATCAAATAAATGATAATCACATATACATAAACCCACTTAATGATGATGTAACATTATTTAATGGTGAAATTTTCAAAGACAAAGATAAAATAGAAATAATTTGGAATGGTGATAATAGAAAGACAACGTATTATAACATAAAAATTGAAAATAATATTTTATTTAGTTACACATTTTTTTTGGAATATGATGATATTTATGAATATGAAGTTTTTGATTATGACTTTGATTCACATATTAGAAAACCTGATGATGGAATTGATTATGGAATTAGAATTGACGAAATAATCAAGCCTATATTGTTAGAACAAAATTTAGATATAAGTGTAGATGAATTTTGGAGGTTCAATTCAACAATGTTGAATTCTGATTCTTTGGAATATAATGCATTTTTTAGTGGTAGTTTATATAGTTATGGTTCATATAGTAAAATTGGACTTAGATCACCGGGAATTGAACAGGCCCGGGGAAAAGTATTAAAATTATATGCCCCAAGGAGAAAGTTAACAAGAGAAGAAGTTATTGAAAAAATTTCTAATGAAACAAATATTACATATGAAAATATAGTTGTTCCTGATACTATAAAGTATTTGGAAAATGCAACTATTTATATAACCTCAATGGATGTTCTAAGAGATTACATATATTAAAAAGCGATAGATTAACAACTGTCGCTTTTATTTAATTCACAATCTAACTGTCGCTTATACTTTTCAAGGTCCCTTTTCTTAGATTTATCTTTTGGCCCAAGATGTTCAACATTATAAATTAATGTTTTATTCTTACTTTTATAGATATTATTCACAAGATAGTCATATGTTTCTCGTTTCGTATTTTCATAATTTTTGACACTTTCGTCTCTGTTAATTTTTTTGCATTTATCGCAAAGAAGTTTTTTGTATTTAGATATATAATTGCTTGAGACTATAACCTCTTTGCTTAAAGTAGAAAGACATTTGTGACACTTTGCAAATACTATCCATTTGTGTTGCAACTCTTCTTCAATTTTAACATAAGTTATAGATGATGCAATATTATTGAGTAAAGTTTCATAAGGAAAAGTAAATAGATTAGTTACATATCTTATTGGAATAAGGTTTTCATCATCTAAATTTTTAGTTATCACAGTTTTGTATCTACCGAGGTTAGCCCTTCCATTAATGTTATCTAAAAAATCAACAATTTTAGTAAGAACATCATAAGTCAAATCATCATCTTCAATTTCAATGGCCTGATATAATGTTTTATAATCTTCATAATTTGATGCTAAGTCTGTATATGCAAAATTTATTATATAAATCATAATAATATTATTAACTAATTCGTGAACAGATATATTATCTTCTAAGTATTCACTATTATTTCTTTCTATAGAGTAGATAGGAATATTATAATTTGATATGAATTCTATACATAAAGGTAAAACTGCCTTTATTTTTTTATTGATTGTTTCATTACTTACAAAATCTTGGGTTAAATCCTTATATGTTCCATTATTAAAAATAGGTTTTAAGGAGTCTTTGAATAATAAATAAAATTTTTCACCTAGTGTTAATATATCTTCAAACAATTTATATTCATCTAATTCCCCATAAGATAATTCGCTTGGATCATATTTTGTGTTCTTTATATAGCAGTAATCACCATTATAATATGTAGTAAAATCCCAATTATCATAAAACTTACCAAAACAGACTTTGCAAGACTTATCGACATGATTTTCATTATAAATAATTTTATATTTCATATATTATCCACCTGATTTCATCTGATAATTTCTTTTTATGATTATAACACAAAACGATATATAATGGAACAACAGAAGCAGAAAAAGGCCTGAAAGATTTCAATTCTACTTCTAAAAAGAAAGGAAAATAAATATGAAAGATAAACAAAGATATTTTTTTACGGTTCATGATGAATTATTCTTTGATTTAATTGTTCCTGATGAATCATTAAAAACAAAAGAAAAAAAAGCGAGGGTTGCACTTACAAATAAAACACAGATGTTTACCGTTCATGAATTGATATTGTGGACTATATTGGTGGATTTTAAATTGAAGAACCCAAGCAATTGTTTTGCAATATCATTAAGTTATATTCATAAAAAATATAGAGAAAAGAGAACTGGAAAAACAGAAGTTATGAGTAAATCAGACCTAGATGCATATATGAATGCATTAAATGGTTTACAAAGAAAAAGAATAAATCTTAAAATTAGTAATACAAGAGTACGTTATCATCTAAATCATAAAGAAATTACAAATGGAAGAATATTTAAAATCACAAATATTACAGGTAAGCAAAACGGGGATTTAATATTTGAATATACATTGGGAGAGTATGGTGAAATAATATCAAAAAGTAAAAGATATTCAGATATGCTTCCTATAGACATATTAAAGATTCCATATAAGCAAAATATGAAACTTTATATTGCAATGTATATAGCTAGATTGGTTTTTATAAACAAAAAAAGAAATTTAAACGAATTTATTATTACAACTGAAAGTATTATGAAAAAAATAAGATTGCATGATAGCAACGGAATTGATATCGGTAAAAATCTCTATGAACTTACTAAGGAAAACAATATTACTAAATATTCAAAATTAAAAATATTCAATAATTATTTAAATGATGTATTAGAGATGCTTAAGAAAAATGGGACTATATATAATTATGATACGTCATTAGAGGATGGTAGAAAATGTCATATTGATTTAAAAATTAAGTAATTACATTAAAAAAAATTCTACTTAAAAAAGTAGATTATTAAAAAGTTCTTATAAATAAACGAAAAAAGGAGGGAGTATGGGGGCTAATATATTAATATATAATTCATTAGAAAAAGTTAGCCCTCACAGAATATGAAAAATGAAGATAAAAACGTATTGGTAAAAAACATTATATATAGTAGAATTCTTCTAGCTGTTTCTTTAATAAAAAGTGAAAATAAAGAAGAATATTTAAAAAAAATATTAAACATAAAATTTTTAACGGATATTGAGAAATATAAATGGGAATGTTTGTATAAGTGTTTCACACGTACTGGTAATATTTTAAAAGCAGATATTGTTAGAATTTTTAATTTAGACCAATTAAATATTGAATTTATAAATAAATTATTATCTTGTGATGATAATGATGAGATTGATAGTTATTTTAAAATTTATGAAAATGTTATGAAATATACTGATTTATTTTATACATTAGGTAATCTAAGGAAGAAATTATTTAACGAAGGAATATTTGATGGGAATGAAATCATACAAAAAATGCATAACATAACAAATGCAAAATCAGTAAATGTAGATATTTTAACTAATTTGGAAAATATTTACGATGAAGCTATTGATATGACTAAAATATCAACTTGTATTAAACAAATTGATGATCTTAATGCTGAATTTAGAAAAGGAACTGTTAATGCAGTAATGGGATATACTGGTTCATATAAAACATTGTACTGTACCAATGTTTGTTATGGGGCTATAAAAAAAGGAATTAATACCTGTTATGTATCATTGGAAATAAGTACAAGTGAGATGTATTATAATTTCCTATCTAGATATTCAAATGAGGCAATATTTGATAGAAAAATATGTCATACGGATATAAAATTTAAGGAATTATCAGATGATGATAAAAACTATTTGTTTCATACTATAGTACCATCATTTAAAGAGGAATTATCAAAACATTTAGTTGTTATTGATGAAACTAACTTTAGTTCAAACACATTGACAACGTTTGATGATATTTTTAGTACAGTTGAGACAAATTTTATTAAAACTACTGGAAGAGGCGTTGATTTAGTAGTTATAGATCATTTAAATCTACTTAAATTTAGTGATTCTAGTGGTATGAATGACTATAGCAAGGTTAATCATTGGATGTCATATTTTAGAAGAAATTGTATGAATTTTCTAAAAAAACATAAACAAGTGTGTATTTTAGTTGCAGTTCAATGCAGTAGAGATGGTTATGAAAGAGCCAAAAGAAATGGAGGAACTTACTCATTAACAGGCGTGGCAGAAGCTAACGAAGTTGAAAGAGCATCAGAAAATGTTCTTGCTATCTATTCTGATTGTAGTTTAAAAGAACATTTAAAAGCAAAAATACAAATAATAAAAGGAAGAAATTGTGGTGAAACGAGTACTCCACTAATGATATCAGTAAATCCTAAATACTATATTGTTTCAGATAATGATGAAGATGAAGAAAATTTAGATAATGACTTGACAGATGTAACAGCTATTAATAAAAAAGTAAATTTAAACGATAAAAAGGCAGACGAAACAACTATTATTCAAAATGAAGATAGTAATATTAATTTTAGCACATTAATGTCTATGGATAACTCAATGAGTAGTACTAATTTGAATATTCCACCTGAGAAAGCTGAAATTTTGGAAAAACTTGGAGTGCATTTTCTAAAAAATCAGAATCAGTAAATTTAATCAAAATAAAATAGTAGAATAAAGGAGGAAAAATTTTATGAATAACATTAATATGGTATATTCTCCAAAAGAAATTCAAAAAATGTTGGGAATTGGAAAAGAAAGCGTATATGAATTTCTTGAAGAAGTTTATAAAAACAAGAAACCATTTATGGTTATAAAGATTGGTAAATTATATAAAATACCAAAAGAGCCATTTAATCGTTGGTTAAATGGAGAAACAAATGCCTAAATAGTACATAAAGTTAGGAGGTAGTACTATGAGTGTAAATAAAATTGGAAATGCTTTCTTTGAAAGAGGTTCGTGGTACCATCGTACCAAAACTTTATGTGATAATGGTACGACAAAATATGGTAAACTTGGAGGATTTACTACCCCAGAAGAAGCTGAAACAAGTTATAAAAAACATGAAGAAGAATATCAAAAACTTAAGCGTGAATATTGGCTAATTAAGGAAAATCAAGAAATAATGTTTAAAGATTATATTGTATACTGGTTTGAAAATATGTATTTAGAAAGAACTGAAACTACAACTCAAAGTTTAGGAGCATATGCAATATATAATTTAATTATTCCAAATATTGAATATGATATTAAATTAAGGCAAGTTACTACTTCATATTTAGATCAAATTATAAATGCTTGTTCTAAAATGACAAAATCTAGTGGTGAATTAAGTAGATTTATAATCTATTTATCTCTAAGGGATGCTGTATCTAATGGTTTCATTAGTTTTAACCCTGCTAAAGATACTAAAGCATATCCTAGACCTAAACCAAATATAAGAATATTAAGTGAAAATGATATAAAAAAATTACTGGATAATGCACAATATACAAATTGGTATTTAGAGTTACTGTTGGGATTATTTTGTGGTTTAAGAAAAGGTGAAATATTAGGACTTAAAGTATCTGATTTTAATATTGAAAATAGAACATTGAGTATATCTAGGCAACTAGTAAACGATGTTAAATTGGAAAAAGGAACTAATAAAGTTATATCAAGTAAAATTGTTGAAAGACCACCAAAAACTGAAAATAGTTATAGAACTATTAGAGTTCCTGATATAATTATCGATGAGTATAAAAAAAGGCTTCAGCTAATAAATAAATATAAATTACAATATAAGGAAAAGTATATAGATAACAAATATATTTCTTGTACTAAATATGGAAAAAACCATGCTTTAAGTTCCCTTAATGGGATTTTAACAAAATTATGTAAGAAAGCAAGTATTCCAAAAGTTACTGTGCATAGTTTAAGACACACATTTGCCACAATTTTGTTGGAGCAAGGTGTATCGTTAGAACAGATATCTGCTTTACTAGGACATAGTTCTATACATACAACTTATGAATATTATTGTGAAGTTATTTCAGAAAAAGAAAAAATATTATCTTATATTAATGATGTTTTTAGCGTCGAAAAGGAGTTATAGATATGAGTTTAATATTAAGAAATGATACTTATATAAATTGGAAAATATATTCAGTTACTAGAATAAAAGGAAAATATGGTTTTAGAATAAAATTAGATTATAATAACGAAACAATAGTTCAACAGAAATCAGGATTTAGTACAAAAAAAATGGCAGAAGAAAGAAGAAATACCGTTATTGCTGAATTAACTAATCATTCATATGTAATGTATTCTAATATCAAAATATCTGAATTTTATGACTATTGGTTAAATGAAGTTATGAAGCCCAAGATAGAATATAATAGTTACATGAGTTATAGAAATGCAATACATAACTATATTATTAAAGAATATGGTAATTTAAAAATGACTACATTAAATCAATCTCATATTCAAAAGTTATATAATAGTGTTACTAAAAAGCATGTATCTATTGCTAGGCTTGTTAAAACTATAATGAATAATAGTCTTGATTATGCAAAATCTATGAATATAGTTAGTGTTAATGTTGCTACTGATGTAGGATTGCCTAAATGTGTCAAAAAGAAGGAATATAGAAAATTAAATATTGATAGTTCTAAAACTTATAATATAGAGCAAGTCAAACAATTACTGCAAGTTAGCAAGAATACTCCAATTTATTTAGAAATTATGTTTGCAGTATTAATGGGGATGAGAATTAGTGAAATAAATGCAATTAAATATAGTGACATTGATTATGTAAACAAAAGGTTACATGCATCAATACAATTAGGAAAAGATTTAAGAATAGATCCTACCAACTTAAAGAAGAAAACCATTACAAAACAGGAAAAGAAGATGAAAACTAAAAATAGTAAGCGATGGTTAGATATTCCTGATATATTATTTAATGCAATAATTGAACAAAGAGTAATATATGATAAAAACAAACGAAGAAGAATAAATGATAAGCATAACCCATTTGTTGATGAAAATTATATTTGTTGTTCTACCTATGGACATTCAAGAAGCCGTGGCTTTCATTATAACTATTATAAAGAAATTATTAAGAGAGCCAATCTACCATATATACGATTTCACGATTTAAGACATACTTATACTACAATACTAGTTAAAGCTAATTTTAGTGTTAAAGCAATTTCACAAATTTTAGGGCATTCAAACGAAATAATTACTGTTGATGTTTATACTGATAAACTTCAAATAATTCAAGATTGTTTAGAATTGTTAAACCCGTATATAGAAAAAATACTGCCGTCACGAAAAAATACAAAATTTATAGATTGTACAAAAGTACAACTAAATGATTATTTTTCTAAATTTGTTTAAATATCGGGGAAGCATAAATGTGTTTCCTTGTTTTGTTATACGAAAAATGGTAAAATATATATTGTTTGGATGACCTGTTTAATAAGATTTAGTTCTGACTAGTCTAATTGAATGTTAGAATGTCTTATTTAATAGATTTGTGACTTTTGCTCGTGTAAATTCGTGTAAGCCCAGTATTAGCCATTAAAATAAAGTTTTGTTAATATGAATTACACGAATTTTATTAAATAATTGCACGAATTTTTAGGTTAATACTAATCATAATAATAGAAAGGATGTGACAGCAATGTTTGAATTAGTATCTAAATATAAACCAAGTGGTGATCAACCACAGGCAATAAATGAATTGGTTAAAGGTGTTGAAAATGGCAAGAAATATCAAGTTTTACTAGGAGCAACAGGTACAGGTAAAACATTTACGGTTGCTAATGTTATTGCTAAAGTTAATAAACCTACTCTAGTTTTAGCTCACAATAAAACTTTAGCAGGACAACTTTATTCTGAACTTAAAGAGTTGTTTCCTGATAATAGAGTAGAATATTTTGTCTCTTATTATGATTATTATCAACCGGAAGCTTATGTTCCTTCTACTGATACTTATATAGAAAAAGATTCTTCTATTAATGATGAAATAGATGAATTACGTCATTCGGCTACTAGTGCTTTATTGTCACGAGATGATGTGATTGTAGTAGCTAGTGTTTCTTGTATATACGGTATTGGTGAAGTAGAAGAATATGAGAATAAAATGTTAACTTTAAATGTAGGAGATACTATTGATCGTGATCAAGTTTTGATGAAATTGATTGATATGTTATATGAAAGGAATGATATAGATTTTAAACGTGGTACTTTTAGAGTAAAAGGAGACGTTTTAGAAATTATTCCGGCAAGTGATAGAACTAATGGAATTAGAGTAGAGTTTTTTGGCGATGAAATTGACAGAATTAGTGAAATAGATCCTTTAACAGGTACTATAAAAACTAATAAGAAAACTATTTCAATATTTCCGGCTAGTCATTTTGTAACTAGTGAAGAAAAATTAAAAGTAGCGTTGAAGACAATCAAAGAAGAATTGCAAGATAGATTGCAATATTTTAAAGAAAATAATAAGCTATTAGAGTATCAGAGATTAGAACAACGTACTAATTATGATTTGGAAATGTTAGAAGAAACAGGATTTTGTACAGGAGTAGAAAACTATTCTCGTCATTTAGCAGGTAGAAAGGAAGGAGAAACTCCTACTACTCTTATGGATTTTTTTCCTAAGGATTATTTATTAGTAATAGATGAATCCCATGTTACTATTCCGCAAGTAAGAGGAATGTATAATGGAGATAGAGCAAGAAAAATGAATTTAGTAGAGTATGGATTTAGATTACCTAGTGCATTAGATAATAGACCATTAAAATTTGACGAATTTGAAAAGAAAATTAATCAAGTAATATATGTTTCTGCAACTCCAGGTGACTATGAACTAGAAAAAGTTAATAATCATTACGTGGAACAAATAATTAGACCAACAGGATTATTAGATCCAATAATAGAAGTGAGAAAAAGTGAAGGACAAATTGATGATTTAGTTGGCGAAATTAAAGTAAGAATGAAAAATAACGAAAGGGTTTTAATCACTACATTAACGATTCGTATGGCAGAAGAATTAACTAATTATTTGAAGGATTTAGATATTAAGGTAGCATATCTTCATACTGAAGTAAAAACATTAGAAAGAATGCAAATAATTAGAGATTTGCGTTTGGGAAAATATGACTGTATCGTAGGAATCAATTTATTAAGAGAAGGAATTGATATACCAGAAGTTAGTTTAATTGCAATATTAGATGCTGATAAAGAAGGTTTCTTACGTAGTAGTCGCAGTTTAATTCAGACTATAGGACGTTGTGCTAGAAATGCTCATGGGAAATGTATTATGTATGGGGATAAAATTACAGATTCTATGGATTATGCTATTAAAGAGACAATGCGTCGTCGCCAAATTCAAGAAGAATATAATAGAGTTCACAATATTATTCCTAAAACTATTTCTAAAGAAATACGAGAAGTTATAAGTAATGTTGATGAAAGTAAGGATAAGAAAATTAAAACAACTAAAAAAGAATTGGTTAAAACAATAGATAAAATAGAGCAAGAAATGAAAGATGCCGCTAAAAATCTTGATTTTGAAAGAGCAATGGAATTACGTGATATTTTATTTGAAATGAAGAGTGGAATGTAATGAGATTTAAAAAGATATATATTGAAATCACAAATTATTGTAATTTAAATTGTTCGTTTTGCAATAATAATAATAGATTTAAAAAGTTTATGAGTGTAAGTGAATTTGAATATATAATTAATGAAATTAAAGATTATACTAATTATGTTTATTTACATGTGAAAGGTGAACCATTATTACATCCAAAGTTAGAAGAAATTTTAACTGTTTGCGAAAAAAATAATATTAAGGTTAATATCACTACTAATGGAACTTTGATTAAACAACAGAAAGATACTATTTTGAATTCGGCATGCGTGAGACAATTAAATTTTTCCTTACATTCGGAAAATAATATATCAACATATTTTGAGGATATTTTTTCTGCTGCGAAAGAATTATCCACAAAAATGTTTATAAGTTACCGTTTATGGACTCTTAAAGATTATAAATTGGATAAAAAATCAACAGAAATTGTGCAAAAAATAATTGATTCTTATAAATTATCTACAGAAACAGTGGATAAACTTTTAAATTGTACTTCAGTGGAAATTTTTTTCAACACATTTGTGAATAAAGATAATTTATTTTCGTGGCCAGATATAAATAATGAAGAAGAACAAAACCATTTTTGTTACGGTTTAAAAACTCATATTGGAATATTAGTAGATGGAACAGTAGTGCCTTGTTGTTTAGATGGAGAAGGGATTATCCAGTTAGGAAATATTTTCAATGAAAAACTAAATGACATTTTACATAGTAATCGAGCAAAAAAAATAATGAAAGGTTTTACTAATAATAAATGTGTGGAAAAATTATGCTTAAAATGTACTTTTAAAAATAGATTTGATTATAAATAATTTGTGGTATAATACATTTGATTTGTGGAGTGATAATATGGCTAATAAAAATGCAGAAATGCTAAAAGTTTTTTTGGGAGTAATGAGAAATGATAACAATTATGTTAATTTAGTTATTCCTAATTGCTATGTAAAGGATGTTTATAGTATAAATTATGAAGATTTATATCAACGAGGATACCATAACATTGTCTTTGATGTGGATAATACGTTGTTACCAGTCAATGATACTAATGTTCCACAATCTTTAATAGAGTTGTTTGAGTACTTAAAAAATGGTGGATTTAATATATGTGTTGTATCCAATAATGAAGAGGAAAGAGTAAAATATCCAGCAGATAAATTAGGTGTTTTATATTTATCTAAAGCAAACAAGCCCAATAAAGAAGCATTTGATAGGGCACTAGATATATTAGAATCGGGTAGTAATGATACTATTATGGTTGGAGATCAAATGTTAAGTGATATTAAGGGAGCCAATGAATATGGTTTGTATACTATTTTAGTAGACCCCCTTGAAGATAAATATGACATTAAGACAGGGACAAGTAGGGTCTTACAAAATATTATGATAAAGAAGTTGAGTAAAAAAAATATATTTCATAAAAATAATTATTATAAGTAGTAGGTGACTAACATGAATGAAATAATTATAAAAGGGGCAAGAGAGAACAATTTAAAAAATATTGATTTAACTCTTCCTAAAAACAAATTAATTGTAATGACAGGTGTATCAGGAAGTGGAAAAAGTAGTTTGGCTTTTGATACAATATATGCTGAAGGACAGAGACGTTATGTTGAAAGTTTAAGTGCATATGCAAGACAATTCTTAGGTGGAACAGAAAAGCCAGATGTGGATTCTATTGAGGGACTTTCACCTTCTATTAGCATTGATCAAAAAACAACCAATAAAAATCCACGTTCAACAGTAGGAACGGTAACTGAAATATATGATTATCTCCGATTATTGTATGCTAGAATAGGAACTCCTTATTGTCCTAATCATCATATACCAATAAAAGCGCAAAGTGTAGAAGAAATGGTAAATAAGCTACTTGAATATGAATTAGGAACTCGATTTGTCATTATGGCGCCGGTAGTTCATGGTGAAAAGGGAACACATAAGGATTTGTTTGAGAAATTGCGTAATGATGGGTTTGTTAGAGTACGAGTAAATGGTGAAATACATGATTTATCTGAAGATATAAATTTAGATAAAAATATTAAAGATAATATAGACGTTATTGTAGATAGATTAATTTTAAAAGAAGATATAAGAGGCAGATTACATGAATCTATCGAAGTTGCTACTAAATTAGCCCATGGAAAAGTAGTGATAGAAATTCCTGGTAATAAAGAAATTTTGTTTTCAGAAAGTTTCGCATGTCCTTATTGTGAATTTTCATTACCAGAACTAGAGCCAAGGTTATTTAGTTTTAATTCACCATATGGAGCTTGTCCTGATTGTAAAGGATTAGGGATTAAGTTAAATATTGATCCTGAGTTAGTCATTCCTAATTCAGATTTATCTATTAATGATGGATGTATTGCTACCTTAAGTGATGATCAAGAAGGGATTTATTATAAAAGATTGGAAGCAGTTTGTAACTATTATGATATTGATATGAATCAACCATTTAAAGAATTAACTAAAAAAGAAAAACAAATTGTTTTATATGGTTCTCCTGATAAAGTAGATTTTAAATATACAACAAAAGGCGGAACTTCCTATAATCAAAAAGATTATTATGAAGGAATTATTACTAATTTGCAACGACGATATATGGAAACTAGCAGCAATTGGATTAGAGAATGGTTAGAAAATTACATGGTAGAAAAAGAATGCGAAACATGTAAAGGAGCAAGGCTAACAGATAGTGTGTTATCGGTATTGATTAATAAAAAAAATATCTATCAGATGACTTGTATGAGTATAAAAGAATTAGTCGATTTTTTTGATGAATTACATCTTACTAAAGAGCAAGAAAAAATCTCTGGGTTATTAATAAAAGAAATTAAAAATAGGTTAAATTTTCTTAAAAATGTAGGGCTAGAGTATTTAACATTAAATAGGATGGCAGGTACTTTATCAGGAGGAGAAGCACAAAGAATCCGCTTAGCTACTCAAATAGGTTCTAGACTTACTGGAGTTTTGTATGTTTTAGATGAACCTAGTATTGGACTTCACCAAAGAGATAATGACAGATTAATAAAAGCTTTAGAAGAAATGCGTGATTTAGGAAATACTTTGATTGTTGTTGAACATGATACTGATACTATGTTAGCTGCAGATTATTTAGTGGATGTTGGACCAGGTGCTGGTGAAAATGGTGGTGAAATAGTAGCCGCCGGTACTCCAGAAGAGGTAATGAAAAATGATCATAGTATCACAGGCCGTTATTTAATTGGTAAAGAAAAAATTGAAATTCCCAAGGAGAGAAGAAAAGGGAATGGATTATTTATTGAAGTAAAAGGTGCTCGTGAAAATAATTTAAAAAATATTAATGTTAAATTTCCTTTAGGAACATTTACTTGTGTTACTGGAGTATCAGGAAGTGGAAAAAGTAGTTTAGTAATGGAAATATTATGTAAAGCGGCATTAAATTATTTATATCATACTAAAGATAAGCCAGGGAAACACAAAAAAATTATAGGGTTAGAAAATATTGATAAAGTGGTGGATATAACACAGAATCCAATAGGAAGAACTCCTCGTAGTAATCCTGCTACTTATACCGGTGTATTTGACGATATAAGAACTTTATTTACAACAACGAAAGAAGCTAAAATGTACGGATTTGGCAAAGAAAGATTTTCTTTTAATGTTAAAGGCGGAAGATGTGAAGCCTGTCGTGGAGATGGTGTTAAAAAAATAGAAATGCATTTTTTGCCAGATGTTTATATTCCTTGTGAAGTTTGTCACGGAACTAGATATAATAGCGAGACTTTAAAAATAAAGTATAAAGGAAAAAATATAGCAGAAGTTTTAGATATGCGTGTTAAAGAAGCTTTAGAGTTTTTTGAAAATATTCCTAAAATAAAAAATAAACTACAAGTTCTATATGATGTTGGGTTAGGATATATTAAATTAGGACAAAGTGCTCCTACTTTATCAGGAGGAGAGGCTGGTAGAGTTAAATTAGCTAAAGAATTACAAAGAAAAGCAACAGGAAAAACTTTATTTATTTTAGATGAGCCTACCACTGGATTACATTCAGCGGATATTAAGAGATTACTTGCAATTATTCAAAAAATAGTGGATAATAATGATACAGTAATAGTAATAGAGCATAATTTGGATATGATTAAAACTGCCGATTATATTATTGATATCGGTCCAAACGGTGGAGATGCTGGTGGAGAGATAGTTGCAACTGGAACTCCAGAGCAAATTGTTAAAAATAAGAATTCATATACCGGAATGTTCTTAAGTAAAATGTTATAGGAGGCACTATGAAAATAGTAATTGTTGATAATAATGATAAAGTACGATTAAATAAACTTTTAGAATGGTTTATTTATATGTTTGGTTATACAGTATCGTTTTTATTAATATCTTTGTTGTTTGGTAGTAGTTTCCAAATCGATACAGAGCATAAAATTATTTATTCCTTTGTAGCGGTAGTATTAATTTTTTTACTTAATAAAACAGTAAAACCAATATTATTTAAGCTAACTCTTCCAATTACAGGATTAACAATGGGTTTATTCTATTTCGTAATTAATATGGTTATTTTAAAGTTAGTAGATTTTATTATGTTAGATAAATTGAACTTTATTGGAACTTGGAAATTATTTTTTATAGCTATATTATTAGCTATTACTAATGTTGTCATAGAACAATTAATTATTAAACCAATTGTAAGGAGGTTTAAGAAAAAATGAATAGAGTAGCACTAGATTTAGGTTTTATTCAAATATATTGGTATTCCATTTTTATTTTACTGGGGTTATTAATGGGATTAACCGTAATATATAAAGAAATAAAAAAACAGAAGATAAATACTGATTTTTTTACGAATTTGGCTTTTTATTCTATTATTATAGGAATTATTTCAGCAAGATTATATTATGTTTTATTTAATTTAGATTATTATAGTCAAAACATTTTAGAAATCTTTGAAATTTGGAATGGTGGTCTTGCAATTCATGGAGGCTTGCTTGGTGGGGGATTATTTGCTTTATTTTATTGTCACAAATATAAAGTGAATACTTATAGAATATTTGATATATGTGTTGTCGGATTAATTTTAGCACAAGCTATAGGTAGATGGGGAAATTTCTTTAATCAAGAAGCTTATGGCATGTTAACTACTAAAGAGACATTATTATCACTACATATACCTGATTTTATTATTAATGGAATGTATATTAATGGGGAATATTATCATCCGGCGTTTTTATATGAATCTTTGTGGAATATTTTAGGATTTATTGTATTAATTATAATTCGAAAAGTATTTAAATATTTAAAGACTGGTCAGTTAACAGGAGTATATTTAATTTGGTATTCTGTAGGTAGAATTTTTATTGAAGGTATGAGAACCGATAGTTTAATGCTAGGGGGATTGAAAGTTGCACAATTAGTATCTATTCTATTAATTATATCTGGTATAGTATTAATCATTATTCGAAAGAAAGGCTCACGATTCGATAATCTATATCGTGAAGGTGAAAAAAATGAAGTCAAGTTTTGACGTAGTTATTATTGGTGCTGGTGTAGCCGGTATGACAGCAGCTATTTATTTGAAAAGAAGTGGTATTGATTGTTGTATTTTAGAAAGAGAAGTTCCTGGTGGGCAAATAAATAAGTCATCATCAGTAAAAAACTATCCTGGATTTATAGACATTACTGGTCCTGATTTATCTAATAGCATTTTTAAACAAGTAACGGAATTAGGTGTGGTTTATAAATATGGTAATGTCTTAAAAATAGAGTTAAAGCAAGATATGAAAGTGATTAAAACCGATTTAGAAGAAATATCTGCAAAGAGAATTATCATTGCTACTGGAAGAAAACCTAGAAAATTAGATATTAAAGGAGAAGATAAGTTAGTTGGAAAAGGGGTTAGTTATTGTGCCTTATGTGATGCTAATTTCTTTAAAAATCAAGATGTAGCAGTTATAGGGGGGGCTAACAGTGCTTTAGAAGAAGCCATTTACTTATCTGGAATATGTAAAACAGTAACGATTATTCATAGAAAAAGTGAATTTACTGCAGAAGATATTTTTAAGGAAAAAATAAAAAATATTTCTAATATAAAACTAAAATTAGGATATGTAGTAAAAGGGTTAATGATGAAAGATGAAAAATTATCGTCAATTATTATTCAAAATGATAATAAAGAAGAAGAGTTATTAGTAAAGGGATGTTTTATATATATAGGACAAATCCCTTCTAGTGAGGCTTTCAAAAATATTTTAAAATTTGATAAAGATGGATATATTAAAGTAAATAAACACAATGAAACTAATATTAAAGGTATATATGCGGCAGGAGATATTATAAAAAAAGATGCTTATCAATTATTAACTGCTATGAGTGATGGAGTGATTGCAGCAGTAAATTGTATCAAAGATATCAAAAATAATTAATATTTCTTGACTAAAAAACACTTATGTGCTATTTTATAACTGACACATCAAAGTGTTTTTATTTTGGTAAAATAAGGTAGGGGATATTATGGTAAAAGAAACGAAAAAAACAAAGAAAAAATCTGAAATGGAAAAGAAAGCAACAAAACAAGAAATGGTAGAAAAAGGAAAGAAAAATATTACTAAGAAAAAGGAAAACAAAAAGGTAGAAAAAAAAGATAATAAACAAAAAAAAGTTGGTTTATTTAAGAAAATAAGCAATTGGTTTAAATCTGTTATCAAAGAAGTTTCCAAGGTTAGATGGACACCAAAAAAAGAAATGATTAAATACTCTATTGCTACAATTGTTTTTATCATTTTCTTTGCACTATTCTTCTATGCTATTGAATTATTAATGGCATTCTTAAAATCTTTAATATAGGGGTGAATTTATGGAAAAACAATGGTATGTAGTAAATACTTATTCAGGGCATGAAAGTAAAGTAAAAGAAAAACTTGAAATGAAAGCAAACTCTATGGATATGAAAGATTATATTTTTAGAGTAATTATTCCAGAGCAAAAAGAAATTGAAGTAAAAGATGGCGTACAAAAAGAAAAAGTAAAAAAAATGTTCCCTGGATATATTTTAGTAGAAATGGTCATGAGTGATGAAGCTTGGTATGTAGTAAGAAATACTCCAGGAGTTACAGGTTTTATTGGTTCAAGCGGAAAAGGAGCTAAACCTACACCATTACAACCATACGAAGTAGATACTATTTTAAGAAATATGGGAATTAGTAGATTTGAATCCGACCAAGAACTAGAAGTAGGTACAAAAGTAAAAATTGTTGCAGGACCATTTAACGGAATGTATGGTACTATTTCTAATATTGATATGCCAAATCAAAAATTAGAACTAAATGTTGATTTATTTGGACAAGAAACATCAGTTGAGGTAGAGTTATCACAAATAGAGGTGGCATAATATGAGTTTAAAAATCAATAGTGAATCTAAAATTGCACAAGAAAGATATATTGAATTAAAACAACTAGCATATAATTATTATGAACAGTATAATTCTTTAGATCGAAGATCGAGAAAAAGCTTTTTAGATGCACTACCTGAAATGAATACTCCTTATGAAACAGCGATTTTGCGTAATACATTACTTTTTCCTGATACTTTTGAATTATTGGTGACACCTAAAGGGGCATTATATAGAGTATTAAATAAATTTACAAAGGATAATGATGATATTACTAAAGAAGATATGATGGCTAAATACTTAGAATATAGTGTGCAACATACACCAAATTTAGTAAAAGAAGGTCTTTTAAAAGTAATGGATAATATTAATTATCCAGACAATAGTATTAATGATAAAGATTATATATCATTAAAAGAAGAAGTTTTAGGTATAAGTGATCAATTTATGAGTTTATCTTTGCAGAAAAAAGTAAAGTTCATTTTGAAATGTACTGAGGAAGAAGATTATCAGGCAAAAATACAACTATCTACTTTATTAATTCCGAATGATATACTTTTAATGAAACAATTGAAGGAATCATCGATTAGTGAATTAGCTCGTTTATATGGCGTTCCAACTAGTGTGATAGAATTTAAAAAAGAAGAGTATGAGAAACAAGATACATCAACTTTGATAGCACAAGGTAAAATTAGTACTTCCAATTTTACTCTAGCATGGTATAAAGATAGAATAGACGAAGGAATGATCAATCAAATATGGGATCAGAGTTTTTATCACAAAATTGAGATGGAATATATAAGTAATGCGAATAAAGCACTAGAAAACATGTTTGGACAATCCAAAAAAGTAAATAAATAACTAGTAATTGTTGATTTTTATTAAAAATAATGATATTATTTAAACGCTATATTTAATTTATATAGATTTAAGTGGGAGGCAAAAGCTAAAAATGCGGACTAGCTATTAGGACCACTCGCGAAAACTAAAAAATTTATAGGAGGTGTTTTTCGTGGCAAAAGAAGTAGTTAAAAAAATAAAATTACAAATTCAAGCTGGAAAAGCTACACCTGCTCCACCAGTAGGAACAGTATTAGGGCCAGCAGGGGTTAATCTACAAGAATTCTGTACAAAATATAATGATGCAACACGTGATAAAATGGGAGATATATTACCAGTAGAAATTACTATTTTTGATGATAGAAGTTTCGACTTTGTAATAAAAACTCCACCTACAGCGTTCTTATTAAAGAAAGCAGCAAAGATTGAAAAAGGTTCAGTAAAAGGTAAGAATGAAGTAGTTGGTACAATTACGAAAGAACAATTAAAAGAAATAGCTGAAACAAAATTACCAGATTTGAATGCTTATGATGTAGAAGAAGCTATGAAAATTGTTGAGGGTACTGCTCTTAACATGGGAATTAAAATTTCTGAATAATAAATAATGGTATACCTATGTGGGAGGATGTCCGCTTACGCTTCCATATATACCACATAAGGAGGATTAAAGTGAAAAAAAGAAGTAAGAAATATTTAGAAGCTTTATCAAAAATTGAAAAAGGTAAAGCATATACAAAAGAAGAAGCGATAAAATTAGTAAAAGAAACTTCTGTTAGTAAATTTAATGCATCTGTTGAATTAGCTATTAGATTAAATTTAGATACTAAAAAAGCTGATCAACAATTAAGAGGTGCTATAGTTTTACCGCATGGAACAGGTAAGACTAAAAAAGTATTAGTAATTGCTAAAGGCGATAATGCTAAGAAAGCTCAAGAAGCTGGAGCAGATTTCGTTGGTGATACTGATATGTTAGAAAAAATCGAAAAGGAAAACTGGTTTGATTTTGATGTAATGATTGCAACACCAGACATGATGCCGCTTTTAGGTAAATTAGGTAGAGTATTAGGACCTAAAGGATTAATGCCAAACCCTAAAACTGGAACTGTAACAACAGATGTTACTAAAGCAGTAACTGATGTAAAAGCTGGTCGTGTAGAATATAGAACAGATACTTTTGGTAATGTTCATGGTATTATTGGTAATGTAACTTTTACTGAAGAACAATTACTTGAAAATTTGAATGCATTTATGGCTACAATTTTAAAAGTAAAACCTTCTACAGTTAAAGGGGATTACATTAAAAATATAGCAGTTTCTACTACAATGGGTCCAGGAATTAAAATAATCACAAATTCTTTTGACAATTAGTAGAATATAATATATAATACAAATTGATTTCCAAGTGCCATAGACAGTAGGTATAAAAATAAATCCTACCGAGGACTTAACTTAAATAAATAGTTATTAAAGTCTTTATGTCTATTTACATTGGCACATAAAGGCTTTTCTTTATGGCATTTAAAAATATTATGAGGAGGTGCTATATGGCAAGTGAGAAAATTCTAGCTAAAAAACAAGCTATTATTGATGAAATCAAAGATCGTGTTCAAAATAACGCAACTATAGTTTTATTTGATTATCGTGGAATTACTGATAATGAAGCTAAAGAATTAAGACGTACTCTAAGATCAAATGATTCTGATTATAAAGTATATAAGAACACTTTGATGGCTAGAGCATTATCTGATTTAAATATTAATCTTGATGATAATTTAACTGGACCAAGTGCTTTAGCATTCGGTACTGATCAAATTGCACCAATTAAAGTATTATCAGATTTTGCTAAAAAGAATCCAGCATTGGTACTAAAAGTAGGTATTGTGGATGGAGAGATTTCAGATAAAGAAAAATTAGCTGCTTTATCAACTATTCCATCAAGAGAAGGATTACTTACTATGTTAGCTGGTGGTATGATTGGAATTGCAAAAGATTTATCTATTTGTTTAGATTTATATGCAAAGCAAAAAGAAGAAAAATAATAAAATTTAATATAGGGAGGAAAATAAAATGGCTAAATTAACAAGAGATGAATTTATAAGTGCTTTAAAAGAAATGAACCTTTTAGAAATTAAAGAATTAGTAGATGCTATGAAAGAGGAGTTTGGAGTAGATCCAAGTAGTGTAGCAGTTGCTGCTGCACCAGCAGCTAGTGCTGAAGAAGCTGGACCAAGCGTTGTTAGTGTTAACTTAGTAAACGCAGGTGCTGCTAAAATCAACGTTATCAAAGTAATTAAAGAAATTACAGGATTAGGATTAAAAGAATCTAAAGATATTGCTGATAATGGTGGAGCTATTAAAGAAGGTATTTCTGTAGATGAAGCAAATGAAATCAAAGCTAAGCTTGAAGAAGCTGGAGCAGAAGTAGAAGTTAAATAAATCTGTGATTGTGAAAGAACATATTCGTATGTTCTTTTTTCTTGTAAAAAAATAGAAAATACGGTATTATGTATAATAGGTGATGGTATATGAAAAAGAATAAACTTACTAAAAAAGATATAGGTATCATTATTATTGTAGCGTTGATTATAGGATTCGTTTTTAGTGGAATATTATCTTATATCAATTATAGTAATAAAAATAAAGAAGAGATTACTGAACCATCTGGAAAGGTAGAAAATTTGGAAATAGGTGACGAAGTAGTTCAAAATCTATTCTATTTAACTAGAGGGGATTTGACTGGTAGTTTATTTGTAGGAACAGATTATGAAAATATTTATTATCGACAAGATAGAATTATCATCGACGAAATGGATGAAAACTTTAAAAAAATATTATCTTTTGTTACTTTAAATGAAAATCTAATTAAACAAGAACAATCTAAATCTATCATTAATTCTGATGATTTAAAAAATCAATATAATAAAATTTTTGGAAATTTAACAGATTATAAAGATGAAACTTTTAATTATAATTGCCCAGCTACCATAGAATATAATAAAAAGTCTAACCAGTATGAATATGAGAACGCTTGTGGATATTCCCTTTCTAGTGGTTATGTCAGTAAATTAACAGAAGCTAAAAAATATGAAGATCGAATCGAAATATATGAGACAGTTGCATTTTATTTATTAGATGATAATACTAATGAAGTATCTTATTTTACGACTAGTGATTATAGTGAATATTTAGTAGTATTAAAAAATGAGGAAACCTTTACTATAGAAGATTATGCAGATAAATTAGATATATATAAATATACTTTTATGAGAGATAAAGATACATATCATTTTACTAAAGTGGAAAAACAAGAAAAGTAAAAGATGAGAATTCTATTGATTTTATTTAAAAAGTATAGTATGATTAATGATACGAAAGGAGTTAACTATAAATTAAATTTTGTAGTTAACTTTTTTAACTTTTAAGGGATTGATTTCATGGGACAATATTTTGATAACGATAAATTAAAAAGCGAAATAAATTTATTTAAAACCAAGATATTAGATAGAGAATATTCTTTTTACACAGATAATGGAGTCTTTTCTAAAAATAAATTAGATTTTGGGACTAGAACATTAATAGAGAGTATTAACTTAGATGAATTACATGGTAAAGTTTTAGATGTTGGATGTGGATATGGTGTAATTGATATTGTCTTATCTAAAATAACAGATGCATTTTTTGAAGGAATAGATGTTAATTTAAGGGCACTTCATTTAGCTAAAATGAATGCCAAACTTAACAATACTGATAATGTAAAATTTTACGAAAGCAATGTCTATGAAAATGTAAATTCTAAATATAATTTTATTATTACTAATCCTCCTATTAGAGCAGGTAAAAAAATAGTATATGATATTGTTATGAATGCTAGATTTCATTTAGAAGAAAATGGCATTTTATATATAGTAATAAGAAAAGAACAGGGTGCTAAATCTATGGTAAGAGATCTCTCCAAATATTATAAAACAGAGGTCATAGCTAAAAATAAAGGTTTTTTTGTAATTAAATGTAATTTACATTGACATCTTGTTTGAAATGTGCTAATAATATAAATTGGCAACGTATTAGATTAAGTAAATATGTTCTTTGATTAAATATTGGTATAGGGGTGAAATAAGTGGCATATAAGATAATTAATTGTGGCAAGCATCGTACGAGAAGAAGTTTTTCTAGAATCAAAAATACTTATGAATTAAAGGATTTACTAGAGATCCAAAAGAAATCATATCAGTGGTTTGTTGAAACAGGTATTAAAGAAGTTTTCGATGACCTATTCCCCGTAGAAAATTTTTCAGGTACTTTATCATTAGAATTTGGAGATTATCATTTTGATGAGCCTAGATATTCTATTAAACAAAGTAAAGACCGTGAAACAACTTATGCGGCACCTTTAAAGGTAGAAGTGCGCCTTTTTAATCATGAAACAGGCGAAGTAAAAGAGCAAGAAATATTTTTAGGAGATATGCCCTTAATGACAGAAAGTGGTACTTTTGTTATTAATGGTGCAGAACGTGTAATTGTATCTCAATTAGTAAGATCTCCTAGTGTTTATTTCAATAAAGAAACAGATAAAAACGGTAGACTTTCTATTACATCACAAATTATTCCTACACGTGGAACTTGGCTAGAATTTGAAACTGATGCCAGGGATGTTTTGTATGTAAGAATTGATAGAACTAGAAAAGTTCCATTGACTACATTATTACGTGCATTTGGGTTATCTAGCGATGAAGAAATATTAAATTTGTTTGGACAAGATGAATATTTAGAAAATACTTTGGCTAAAGATTCAACTAGAAATACTGATGAAGCGTTAATTGAAATTTATGAAAAATTAAGACCAGGAGAACCAGCAACATTAGATTCTTCTAAGAACCAAATTATTACTAGATTTTTTGATGAATTCAGATATGATCTAGCCCGTGTTGGACGTTATAAATTTAATCGCAAACTAAATGTCTTAGATAGATTGTTAAATCAACATATTGCGGAAGACATTATTGTAGATGGTGAGGTAGTAGTCAGTAAAGATACTTTAGTTACGAAAGATATTTTAGATAAATTAAAACCAGTTTTTGAAAATGGATATAATGTTAGAGAAGTAACTATTAATGAAGATTTAGATAATCTTAATAAAATTCAAACGGTTAAGATTTATAATCCTAATAATAAGAAGGAAATTATTACTATAATAGGTAATGATCAAACTTTAGATGTTAAGAGGTTAACTATATCTGACTTATATGCTTCAGTTTCTTATTATTTAAATTTGTTAAAAGGAATTGGACAAATTGACGAAATTGATCATTTAGGAAATCGTCGTATTCGTCAAGTTGGAGAATTATTACAAAATCAATTTAGAATAGGTGTTTCGCGTATGGAACGTGTTATTCGCGAGAGAATGACTACGCAAGAAATGGAAGAAGTAACACCTAAGACATTAATTAATATAAGACCTATTACTGCTGCTATGAAAGAGTTTTTTGGTAGTAGCCAATTGTCTCAATTTATGGATCAAACAAATCCAATTGCAGAGTTAACTAATAAAAGACGTTTATCAGCACTAGGACCAGGTGGACTATCTCGTGATAGAGCAGGTATGGAAGTACGTGACGTTAATGCTTCTCACTATGGAAGAATTTGTCCTATTGAGTCACCAGAAGGACAAAATATAGGACTTATTACCTCACTAGCTAGTTATGCTAAAGTGGATGAATATGGATTTATTATGACTCCATATCGTAAGGTTAAAAACAAAGTATTAACTGATGAAGTGGATTATCTAACAGCCGATGAAGAAAATGACGTTATCATATCTTTAGCGACAGTTACTATTGATGATAATAATATGATGATTGATGAGCAAGTTCCTGCTAGATTTCGTGGAGAAAACATTATTGTAAAACCAGAGCAAGTTGATTATGTTGATGTATCACCACAACAAGTAGTAGCAATTACGACAAGCTGTATTCCTTTCTTAGAGCATGATGATGCTACTCGTGCTTTGATGGGAGCTAACATGCAACGTCAATCAGTACCATTATTAAGATCAGAAGCTCCATTAGTAGGAACAGGTGTTGAATATATTGCTGCTAAAGATTCGGGAGCAGTAATTGTAGCAAAAGCAGATGGTATTGTTGATTATGTAGATGCTAGAAAAATTGTTGTTAAAAATAAAGGTGGAATAGATGAATATCATTTAGCTAATTTTGAGTTATCGAATGCTGGTACGTGCCAACATCATAGACCTATTGTAAGAGTAGGAGATAAAGTAGAAAAAGGTGATGTTATTGCTGATGGACCAAGTACCGATAAAGGTGAATTAGCTTTAGGAAAAAATGTTGTAGTGGCTTTCATGACATTTAATGGATATAACTATGAAGATGCTGTAATTTTAAATGAAAGATTAGTAAAAGATGACGTTTATACAGGTATTCATTTAGAAGATTTTGAAATGCAATGTCGTGAAACTAAATTAGGACCAGAAGAAATTACAAGAGATATTCCTAATGTTAGTGATGAAGCTAGAAAACATTTAGATGAGAATGGTATCGTAATTGTTGGTACTGAAGTAAAAGAAGGGGATATCCTAGTTGGTAAGGTTACTCCAAAAGGTATGGCTGAACTTACTTCAGAAGAAAAATTATTACATGCTATCTTTGGAGAAAAAACTCGTGAAGTAAGAGATACTTCTTTACGTGTACCGCATGGTGGAGATGGTATTGTCCATGATGTTAAGATTTTCTCAAGAAAAGAAAACGATGAATTACCAGCTGGAGTTTCTAAAGTAATTCGTGTATATATAGCACAAAAAAGAAAAATCCAAGTTGGAGATAAAATGGCTGGACGTCACGGTAATAAAGGTGTTATTTCGCTTATTTTACCAGAAGAAGATATGCCATATTTACCAGATGGTAGAACAGTTGATATTATGTTAAATCCACAGGGTGTACCTTCTCGTATGAATCTTGGACAAATATTAGAGCTACATTTAGGTATGGCTGCTAAAGAGTTAAATGTTCATGTAGCTACACCAGTATTTGATGGAGCTAAAACTAATGATATAGCTGAGATGATGGAAGAAGCAGGATTAGCACCAGACGGTAAAACAATTTTATATGATGGTAGAACAGGGACTCCATTTGATAACAGAATATCTGTTGGAGTTATGTATATGATCAAATTGCATCATATGGTGGATGACAAATTACATGCAAGAAGCACAGGACCTTATTCGTTAGTAACACAACAACCACTTGGAGGTAAAGCTCAATTTGGTGGACAAAGATTTGGAGAAATGGAAGTTTGGGCATTATATGCATATGGTGCTGCTCATACATTACAAGAAATCTTAACAGTTAAATCCGATGATGTATTAGGTCGTGTAAAAGTATATGAAGCTATCGTTAAAGGTCAGGAAATCAATCAAGCAGGAGTTCCAGAAAGCTTTAGAGTATTAATGAAAGAATTCCAAGCTTTAGGATTAGATATTAGTATTATTAATGATAAGCATGAAGAATTGCAATTAAAGACAATAGAAGAAGAAGAATATAAAGACGATTTTGTTGGTAGTGTTGAGGATATAGAATTACCAATTCCTACGCACGAAGATGAAAATAAAGAATATGATAATGAGACAGATTCAGAAGATGATGAATTTGATGAAGACTTTGAAAGTGAGTTTGAAAGCGAATTCGAAGATGATTTTATGGAAGGAGATGAAGACTAATGATAGAAGTAAATAAGTTTGAAGCTCTAAAAATTGGTATTGCCTCTCCTGATAAAATCCGTGAATGGTCTTATGGTGAAGTAAAAAAGCCTGAAACTATTAACTATAGAACATTGCGTCCTGAAAGAGACGGATTGTTCTGTGAAAAAATATTTGGACCAACGAAAGATTTTGAATGTGCATGTGGAAAGTACAAAAGGGTAAGATATAAAAATATTGTTTGTGATCGATGTGGAGTAGAAGTAACTCGTAGTAAAGTAAGACGTGAAAGAATGGGACATATCGAATTAGCTTCTCCTGTGTCACATATATGGTTTTTTAAAGGCGTTCCTTCTAGAATGGGATTAGTTTTAGATATGTCACCAAGAGATCTAGAAGAAGTATTATACTTTGTAAGTTATGTTGTTATTGATAAAGGTATTGCACCTTTAGAAAATAAGCAAACATTATCAGAAAAAGAATATCGTCAATATTACGAAAAATATGGTAATGGATTCCGCGTTGGTATGGGAGCGGAAGCGATTAAGGAATTATTATCAAAAGTAGATATTGAAAAAGAACTAGAAGAAATAAAAAAGGAATTAGAAGATGCACAAGGACAAAAGAGAACAAGATTGTTAAAACGTATTGATGTTCTTGATGCTTTCCATAAATCAGGAAATCGTCCTGAATGGATGATCTTGGATTGTATTCCTGTAATACCACCTGAATTAAGACCGATGATTCAGTTGGATGGTGGAAGATTTGCTACTAGTGATTTAAATGATTTATATCGTCGTGTAATAAATAGAAATAATCGTTTAAAAAAATTAATTGATTTAAAAGCACCAAGTATTATTATTCAAAATGAAAAACGTATGTTACAAGAAGCAGTTGACGCTCTATTTGACAATGGAAGACGTGGTAGAAGTGTTACTGGTGCCGGAAATCGTCCTTTGAAATCAATTTCTAGTATGTTAAAAGGTAAACAAGGAAGATTCCGTCAAAATTTACTTGGTAAGCGTGTAGATTATTCTGGGCGTTCTGTTATTGTTGTTGGACCATCATTAAAAATGTATCAATGTGGTATTCCCAAAGAAATGGCTCTAGAATTATTTAAACCACATGTTATTCATGGATTAGTTTCTCGTGATATAGCACATAATATTAAAGCCGCTAAAAGATTAATTGAAAATAGAGATCCACAAGTTTGGGATGTAGTAGAAGATGTGATTAAAGAGCATCCAGTTCTATTAAATCGTGCTCCTACTTTACATAGACTAGGTATTCAAGCCTTTGAACCAGTTCTAATTGGAGGTAAAGCTATTCGATTACATCCATTAGTTACGCCAGCATTTAATGCTGACTTCGATGGAGACCAAATGGCTGTTCATGTGCCATTATCAGAAGAAGCACAAGCGGAAGCTAGATTATTGATGTTAGGTGCTAACAACATCTTATCTCCAAAAAGTGGTGACCCAATTGTTACTCCATCTCAAGACATGGTTTTAGGTAACTATTATCTAACCATGGAGAAAGCTGGTCTTGAAGGGGAAGGTAGAGTATTTAAAGATATTAATGAAGCTTTAATGGCTTATGAAAGACGTGAATTAACTTTACATACAAGAGTAGCATTACCAGTAGATTCATTTAAACACAAATTATTTACTGAAGGTCAAAAAGGGAAATATTTAGTTACTACTATTGGTAAATTAATATTTAATGAAATCTTACCTGATTCATTTGCTTATATTAATGAACCAACTTTAGATAATATTCAAAGTATCACACCTAATAAATATTTTATTGAAAAAGGACAAAATATTCCTGAAATTATTAAAGAAATGCCTTTAGTAAAACCATTCCCTAAAGGAACACTTGAAAATATTATTGCTCAAGTATTTAAACGTTATAAAACAACAGAAACTTCTATTATGTTGGATAAATTAAAAGACTTAGGATTTAAATATTCGACTATAGCTGGTATTACCGTGTCTATTAGTGATGTTGTTACTAGTGATAATAAAGAGGAAATCATTGCAGATGCTCAAAAAATTGTTGATAAGATTAATAAACAATATCAAAGAGGATTAATCACGGATGATGAAAGATTCCAAAAAGTAATTGCTACTTGGGATGATGCCAAAAATAAAGTTCAAAAGGAACTTGCTGAAAAAGCCGAAAAATATGTAGACAATCCAATATTTATGATGATGCATTCCAAAGCACGTGGATCTATTTCTAACTTTACACAAATTGCTGGTATGCGTGGTATTATGTCTAAACCTAATGGAGAACCAGTAGAAATTCCTATTACTTCTTCGTTTAGAGAAGGATTATCTGTTGCTGAATTCTTCTTATCAACTCATGGTGCTCGTAAAGGTAGTGCTGATACAGCTTTAAAAACAGCGGACTCTGGATATTTAACAAGACGTTTAGTAGATGTATCTCAAGACATAATAGTAAGAGAAGCAGATTGTGGTACAGAAAATGGTGTCGTAGTTCGCGAATTTGTTAATGATAAAACTGGAGAAGTAATTGAAAAATTATATGATCGTATTGTTGGTAGATATACTAATAAGAAAGTAATCAATCCAGAAACTAAAGAAGTAATAGCTGATAAGTTAGAGTATATTACTGAAGCTATCGCTGATAAGATAATAAAAGCAGGAATTAAAGAAGTAGAAATCAGAACAACATTAACTTGTAATACAGTAAATGGTGTGTGTCAAAAATGTTATGGGCGCAACCTTGCTACGGGTAATGTAGTTGAAGTTGGTGAAGCTGTGGGTATTATGGCCGCTCAATCCATTGGTGAACCAGGTACTCAGTTAACAATGAGAACTTTCCATACTGGTGGTGTAGCTGGTGGAGAAGATATTACTCAAGGTTTACCACGTATTCAAGAATTGTTTGAAGCTAGAATTCCTAAAGGAAAAGCTACTATTGCTGAAATTAATGGTAAAGTTTCTAAGATTGAAGAAGATCATGGTAAATTTAGGATTAGTATTACAAATAAATTAGAAACAAAGGAACATATTACTAATTATGGTGCAAAACTACGTGTTAACTTAAATGATGAAGTAGTAGCAGGTGACAAATTAACTGAAGGTGCAATAAGTCCTAAAGAATTATTGGCAGTAACAGATCCACTTACTACTCAAGAATATATCTTAAAAGAGGTGCAATCCGTATATCGTGGTCAAGGTGTTGATATTTCTGATAAACACGTTGAAATTATTGCTAAACGTATGATTTCTAAAATTAGAATTATTGACTCTGGTGACACCTTATTCTTACCTGGTGCATTAGTAAATTATAGAGAATTTACGGATGGTAATAAAGAAGTAATTATTAATGGTAAACGTCCAGCTACAGGTAAACCAATATTACTTGGTATTACTAAAGCATCGCTAGAAACGGACTCATTCTTATCTGCAGCATCTTTCCAAGAGACAACTAGAATATTAACTGATGCCGCTATTAGAGGAAAAGTTGATACTTTACAAGGACTAAAAGAGAACGTTATTATTGGTAAACTTATACCAGCAGGTACTGGAGTAAAACAATATAAAAACGTAGAATATGAATTAGCTTCTCAATTTATTGATGAGGAACCTATTGATAAATTAGAAGATGAATTAATGGAATAATTAAAAGAGTTCATATCATTTTGAACTCTTTTTTTGCTTTTTTAATAAATCTCGTATTTCTTCTAATAATAATATCTCTTCGCTTTTTTTAGATGTCTCTTTTTTATTTTCATGTTTTTTCAAAAAGATTTTGTTAATAAATTTAATAAATATAAAAATACAAAAAGCTATAATTAAGAAATCAATAATATTTTGAATAAATGATCCATAAGCAATATTAGCATCACCGATGGTAAGAGATAAATTAGAAAAGTCTTTACCACCTAATAAAATACCAATTATAGGTGTTAAAATGTCGTTGACTAATGAAGTTACAATTTTACTAAAGGCTCCTCCAATAATAACACCGACTGCTAATTCAATGACGTTACCACGTGAAATAAAAATTTTAAACTCATTGATAAAACTATTCACTTTTTTCTTTTCTTCTTCCATAATTTTTACTTTTTTATCTTTATCCATGTTACACCTCATTTAAATTATATCATATATTATTTTTATATTTAATTGCTATTTCTTAAGAGTCTTAAAGTTTTACATTTAAATTTTACTATGTTATAATAAAAATTATCTAGGAGGGACAAGATGAGAAGTAAATCATTCATTATAGTTAGTATATTAACATTTTTATCTTTCATTTTTAGTGGTATTACAACATTTTTAATGATTAAAAACAATTATATGAATACCGTTAATATTATATCTATATTAACAATTGGTATGATTGTTTTCAATGCGATTAATATTTTATATATTAGTTTAAAATATAAGATTGAGATTAAATGTCCTATTCCAAAGAAAAAAATTCTGTTTCATAGCATTGGTATTATTTTAATATTGATATTGATGAATATGTTTTTTAATAAAGAGTGGATATTTGACTATATATTATGTTTCTTTTCTTTTATACTATCATTATTGAGTTTGTATTATTTATTGTTTTTATATTCGCCAAATTTGGCGCTATGTTCCAAATTATTGAAAATAAAAAAGCTGTTTTCTTACA
This sequence comes from uncultured Bacilli bacterium, assembly GCA_944371905.1. GTDB lineage: Bacteria > Bacillota_I > Bacilli_A > RF39 > UBA660 > RGIG3091. Next base: position 56,148 of record CALVYA010000005.1, read on the forward strand.
TTTATAAACAAAGAAATAGTAATATAATATTATTAGATACTCCTATTCATTCTAATTTAGGGGATGCAGCGATTGCATTAGCTGAAATTGAGTTTTTACATCAAGACTTGAAAATACATTCATTTATTGAAGTAACTGCACAAGATCTTGAAGGAATGGAAAAATTTTATGGTTTTTTTACTAAAAAGGATAAATTAATATTAGTACATGGGGGTGGCTTTTTAGGTGATATATGGCCATCAGAAGAAAAACGTTTTAGAAAAATTGTTAAATACTTTTCTAAAAATAAAATCATTGTTTTTCCTCAAACGATTTATTATAATCTTTCTAAAGAAAGTAGTAGAAAGTTTTACGAGGAAAGCAAAAAAATATATTCTTCTCATAAAAACTTATCTATTTTTGTTAGAGAAAAAAAAAGTTATGATTTTTTAATTAATAGTTATCCTAATAATTTTGTTTATCTGGTTCCTGATATAGTTTTAGGATTTAATGTAGGAAATATGAAATATAATCGAAAAGATATTTTATTATGTATGCGTTCTGATATAGAAAAAAAAGTTCAAGAAAAAGATGAAAAGATATTAATGAATAGTATTAAGCAAAAATATCCTAACGAAACTATAAAAAGAACAGATACTGTTATTGATAAAAATATTTTACAAGACGATAGATATAGCGAAGTAAAGTTAAAATTAGAAGAATTTGCTAAAGCTAAACTTGTAATTACTGATAGATTACACGGAATGGTTTTTGCAGCTATTACTAATACTCCTTGTATTGCTTTAGGGAATAGCAGTGGTAAAGTAAAAGGTGTATACGAATGGATTAAAGAAAATAAATATATTTATTATTTGGATAATATTACAGATATTACTAAAGTATTAGATCAATTAGATATAAATAAAAAATATAAATATCAAACAACAAAAATAAAAAAAGAATTTAAACCATTGTTAGAAAAAATAAAGAAGGAACTTAATTATGGAAGCAAGTAGAACTAAAAGAGTAACTCAAAATATTACTTATAATATTTTTAATCAGATTTTATCTTTATTATTATCTTTTATATCAAGAAGTGTATTCATTTATTACTTAGGTGTTGAATATTTAGGTATTAATGGATTATTTAGTGATGTTTTAAATTTGTTATCTTTAGCTGATTTAGGATTTACTACTGCAATGACTTTTAGTTTTTATAAACCATTAGCGGAAAAAGATTATCAAAAGATGGCAGGATTGTCTTCTTTTTATCGAAAAATATATTTAGTAATAGCACTTTTAGTGACCGTTATTGGGTTAGCGTTAATTCCTTTTTTAGGATATATAGTTAATGTAGACAATGAGATTCCTCATTTAACATTATATTATCTATTATCTTTAGCTGGTGTTGTTGTTTCTTATGTTTGTGTATATAAAACAGCTGTAATTACTGCAGATCAAAAAGGCTATATTGTCACGAAGATAACAATGATAACATCAGTGATAAAAACGATTTTACAAATAGTTATTTTAATGTTATATAAAAATTATATTGCTTATTTGGTTATAGGTGTTATTGTTAATTTATTAAATAATATAATTGCATCTATTGTTGCTGAAAAGCGATATCCATTTATTAAGGAAAATATCTCTCTTAGTAAAAATGAGAAAAAAAATATTTGGAATAATATTAGTTCAATGTTCATTTATAAAGCTTCTTCAGTTATGTTAAATGCAACGGATAATATTTTGATTTCTATTATAGTGGGGACTGCTATGGTAGGATATTATTCTAATTATTTAATGTTACAGACTAAAGTTACCATGTTTTATTCTTTAATATTTACATCAATGACTGCAAGTATTGGTAATTTAATAGTAAAAGAAAAAGCTGAGAAAAAATATGAGATATTTGATTGTGAACAAGTTGTCAGTTTCATTATATGTGGAATTGTAGTTCCCTGTTATGTTTTACTAGTCAATGATTTTATATCATTATGGTTAGGTGAAAAGTTTGTACTTTCTACGGGATTGACTTTCATTATTGGTTTAAACATGTATCTTGGTTGCGTTTTACAACCATTGTGGTCATATCGAGAAGCAACAGGGCTTTATCGTAAAACAAAATGGGCTATGTTAAGTTGTGGTATATTAAATATTGTATTATCTATTGCTTTAGGTTTAGTAATGGGAATATCAGGAATTTTATTAGCATCAGCATTATCTAGATTAATGACGTATATATGGTATGAACCCAAATTACTATTTAAGGAATATTTTAATCTTAAACCATGGAAGTATTATTTGGATATCATCAAAAATACGGGATTTATTTTTTCTTTAATTTTTATATTTGAATTAATCTTTAACAATATAGTGATTTCAAATCTTTTCCTATGGTTAGTAAAAGCAATGATTATCGGGGTAGTGTCTTCTATTACAATGTATATAGTGTATAGAAATACTAACGGTTATAAAATCTTAAAAGAAAAATTTTTGAGTAAAGTTATAAGAAAAATTAAGGAAATTTTTGACCGCTTTACTAAACCTATTCACAATAAAATAGCTAATCTTTATTATTTAATGAAATACAAATCGTATAAAGAAAATACTTTTAATATTATGTCTAATGAGGATTTGATAGCTGAAATAGTAAAAAACAAAAAATCCCTTTGTCGATTTGGAGATGGTGAATTAAAATGGGCTTTTGATAAGGCAAATATTGCGTTTCAAGATAATGATGAAAAATTAAGTAAAATGTTGAAAGATATTATTTTATCTCAAGATTCCGATAATATTAATTGCATTATAGGTATTCATAGAGCTTTAAATAGTATTGATGAGTATACAAAAACAAGCAAAAAATTTTGGCGCAAATTTAATGTTTCTAATTACAAAAAAATTATAAGTAAGATTCCTAAAGATAGAGTTTATGGAGCAGCTAATATAACACGACCTTACATTGCCTATATGGATAAAAGTAAAAAGGCAGTGGAGAAAAGATTTGATTTAATAAAAAAGATTTGGAACAAGAAAAATGTTGTAATGGTAGAAGGAGAAAAAACGAGGCTGGGTATTGGCAATGATTTGTTTGATAACTGTAAGTCTATAAAAAGAATTCTTTGTCCGCCGACCAATGCTTTTTCTAAATACGAAGAAATATGCGAGGCAATACGAAAACAAGGAAAGAAGAATATTTATTTATTAGCATTGGGTCCAACAGCCACTGTGATTGCTTATACCATGTCAAAAGAGGGATATCAATGTATTGATATTGGCCATATAGATATAGAATATATGTGGTTTAAGAATAATAGCCAAGCAGTAGAAAAAGTGTCTGGAAAATATGTTTTAGAGGCTGAAGATGTTGGTGAAGAAAATATAATAGATGAGGAGTATTTAAACCAAATTGTTGACAAAATATAAAAGAGAAGAATCATTTGTCTTCTCTTTTAATGTTGGTATATATTGTTTTAGTAATGACACTACTATTTTGTCTTTTAAATTCCTTATTTAAATAGTTATAATAAGCACCAGGAGTAATGATTCCATTTATTTTTAGTAAATCGCTTCCAGTAGCTCCTAATACTTTATCTACTAGTTTAACGCAATTAGTAGATAGAAGAAAATATATTTTCCATTTTCCTTTATAAAATTTATAAAATTTAGCTTTTGTATATCGGTATAGTATACTTGCGTAATCACTATATTCTTTACTATTGTTTAATTCTTGTTGACAAAGCCATCGATATGAAAATTCTTTAATTTTTTCCAATTCTAATTTTATACGTTCTTTTTGTTTATCTGTCAATGTGATTCCAAAGCAAAAAATAGTTTTATTAGAATGAGAAGTACAAAATTTTAAATATTTATCTTTACTATTTATTGTAAAAAAGGTCCCATCACCAATAGATTCAAATAATTTTTTAGAGTTATCATCGTAACACCCATAAGAGTAGACTTGATTTTCAAAACATAAGTCTGCATGGCCAAATTTTCCAACGGTAGTATTTTTTACATGGATAAAAATTTCTAAATCTACTTTGCCACTAGTATTTTTATTATTAATATGAACTGGTGTTACGTATTTTTCTAAAACACTATTTATTTTTGTGTAGACACTATATGGTATCATAGCGGATGCAAAAATTGGCAAAGTTAATCTTAATCTTCGTTTTTTATAAGAAAAAAATTTAGGATATAAATCTTTTACAAAATCATATAGGTAAGTGAATCCGAAAAGTATTAAATATATGCCTAATATAATAGTTAATGTTTTAATATTTTCTTGAGGACTCGTAATCATAATAAAACTAAAAATAAAATCGATCAAACTAGCAATTAAAGTTGGATAAGAACCATGTATTTTTTCTTCTTTATATATTAGATAGGTAATAAGTTTAATGATTCCGTTTATTAACATATATAATCCAAAAATTAGTGGAAACAACGATAAAAAGGTATTAGGTTTTGAATAAAAAAAGCATCCTATAAATATCGTAGATAGAGAAATTAGAATATTTCTTTTTTTCTTTGCTTTCATAAAGTTAAATATAAAAGAAACAAATCCTAGTAGAGTAATTAATAAAGACACTACTAAATGAAAGATTTCTATGGAAGTAGTAGGAATATATAGTAAAGTAATTCCTACGCCAATAAATATCAAGGCATTGATAAGTAAAGAAACACGTGACATATACTTTTCTTTCATGCGATACACCTCATGCATCTATTTTATCATATATTATAAAAAATCCCATACAATTTAATTTAGATATATAATTGTGTCTATAAATCTCTTTGCCAAAAAGATTTATTGTATGCTATAATGAATTTGAACTATAAAGGTTAGAATATTAATAAAAAGTAGGTAATAGATATGAATAAATATAAGAGTTTTTTGAATAATTGTAAAGTAATAGAAAAATATTATGATTATTTAATATCATTAACTAATGATCATAATTTTGTGGGTGCCACTAATGAGTGGATCATTGACAATTATTATATTGTAGCGGAAATAAAGGTAAATATTAAAAAAATTATTAGAGAAAATAAGAAATTAAAACAACTTTTGAATAGAGAACCTGATATATATCTTTATTTAAAACAACTTTATTATAAAAATGAATTTAATGTGGATTATAATGCCTTAATTAAAGAGTTAAAAAAGTATCAAACAGATAAGACCAACTATTTAAACTATGACGTAATTGATGCTATTCCCATCTTGTTGTCTTTTATTATCATTGAACGTTTATCTTTATTATGTACTAGTAAGAAAAACAGCCAATTAGAAAAGCAAAAAATTAGAGAGTTAGTTCAAGAATTTAAAGTAAAATTAAACAATGAAGTAAAAATAAATTTAAGCGAATATATAACAATAGATAAAGAAATAGTTAATCATCCTGAAATTATTGAACAATTAAATGATAGTTTGCAAGAATTAGGAGAAATATCTAATGAACTATTTGTTCAATTAGACAAAATGCTAGAAGATAATGGTTTAGAACTAAAAGATATTATCAATAAAGAGCATAAGGATAGTATTAATAATAATATTTTAGTCTCAAATATTTTTAATAGTTTAAGAATGGTATTAAAAATTAAAAATTTCGATTTAATTGATAAAATTAGTAAAACAGAACATGTGTTAAAGCAGGATAGTTGCTATAAAATGATGACATCTGAGACTAAAGGACTATATCGTAGTATGATTGTCAAAAAAGCAAAAAATATCAGCGAATATGATTATGCTTGCAAATTGTTAGAGAAAAGTAGTAAAACAGGTGAACATATAGGATTTTACCTTTTTAAAAGACCTAATTACACTTTAAGAAGTAGATTATATGTTGCAGTGATTGCTATTTTTACTTTAATAATCAGCTTATTGTTATCTTTTATTACGCTTGATTATTGGTGGTTGGCATTTATATTGTTATTAGTTCCAATTAGTGAGTTGGTAATACAATTATTAAACAAAATATTGCTTCGATTTTATCCGTGTCAACCTTTACCTAAAATAGACTTTTCTAAAGGTATTGATGTAAAAAATGCAACCATGGTAGTAATTCCTACTATTATTAAAGATAAAACAAAAATAGATAAAATGTTCGAATTATTAGAGAAGTATTATTTAGCTAATAAATCCAATAATTTATATTTTTCATTACTAGGTGATTGCTGTGAATCAAGTATTCAAGAAGAAGAGTTTGATAAAGAAATAGCTGCTTATGGTATTGAAGTTTCTGATCGTTTAAATGAGAAATATCAAACTAAAATTTTCTCTTTTGTTTACCGTAGACGTATTTTTAATCCAGGAGAAGGAAAATATTTAGGATATGAGCGAAAAAGAGGAGGATTAATTCATTTTAACCGTTTGCTTTTAAATACGATGTCCTTATATGATAAAGAAAAGTATATTTATGTAGAGAATGTGACTCAAATAAAGAGTAATATCAAATATGTTATTACGATTGATACTGATACAGAATTGGTTTTAAATACAGCCTTATCATTAGTAGGGGTAATGGCTCATCCTTTAAATAAGCCAGTTTTGAATAGTGATAGAACTAAAGTTATTTCTGGATATGGTATTATTCAACCAAGAGTTAATGTTGATATAGAATCTACGAATAAATCTATTTATTCACAATTAATGGCCGGGATTGGAGGATTCGATGTTTATTCAACAATAGTTCCTAATTTTTATCAAGATGTCTTTAATGAAGGTAGTTTTGTTGGAAAAGGAATATATGACTTAAAAGTGTTTGATGAAGTAGTTTCTAATACTTTTCCTGAAAATTTAATTTTAAGTCATGATTTATTAGAAGGTAATTATTTAAGATGTGGCTTTGCTTCCGATATAGAGTTAATTGATGATTTTCCTTCTGAATTTTTAGTAGAGTCTTCTCGTCAACATCGTTGGAGTAGAGGAGACGTTCAAATTTCTGGTTGGTTAGGTAAAAAAGTTAGAAACAAAAGTGGAATTCTTGTAAAAAATCCATTGAATTTAATTGAACGCTTTAAAATATTTGATAATATCAGAAGAATTTGGTTAAATCCATGTATGCTATTTTTAATGATATTGTCATTTATTTGTGGTAATCCACTTTGTACTTTTATTATTATTTTGGCAATTATTTTTCTACCTATGATTTTCTATATTAAAGAATTATTGCATAGACAAAACAAAAAAATGTTTACATTTAAATATTATAATAATTTAATGTTTGGATTTCTTAGTATTTTATATCGTATTTTTATTACGTTTATAACTATACCTTATTATAGTTATGTATATTTAGATGCTTTTTTTAAAGCTTTGTACCGTATGAATATTAGTCATAAAAATTTACTAAATTGGGTAACGGCGGAAGAAGCAGCAAAAAATATAAAAAAAGATCTTGCTAATTACGTGAATCAGTTTAAAGTTAATTATATTATTTCGATATTAATTGTGTTATTAGCTTTTGTTTTTTCTAGAGAATTTATAGTGATAGCAATTCTAATTACTGTTGGATTTGCTTTAGCTCCATTAGTATTATGGTCTTTTAGTAGAAGAAAAGATATTGTTTTAGATGGGCTAAATAGCACTCAAAATGATAAATTAAAAGATATGGCATATCGTACATGGCTTTATTTTGATACTTTATTGACGGAAGAAAATAATTATTTAATTCCTGATAATATACAGTTAAATCGTGAAAATAAGGTATACGGAAAGACTTCACCTACTGATATAGGAATGTCAATTACTTCTGTTATTTCAGCTAGTGAACTAGGATTTATTAATGACTCTAAAGCGTTAATTTTATTAGGAAATATTATTACTAGCATTGAAAAATTAGAAAAATGGAACGGGCATTTATATAATTGGTATGATGTTGAGAAAATGGAAAAAGTGATTCCTTATGTAGTTTCATCAGTAGATAGTGGAAATTTAGCTGCTTCTTTAGTTGTGGCAAAAGAATTTTGTCGAAAGAAAAATAACATAAAATTATATGAACGTATTAGTAAATTATTCGATAACATGGATTTTTCGAAATTTTATACGGATCAAGATGTATTTAGCATTGCTTATAATACAGTAGATGAAGAATTATCAACTTATAATTATAACAAGTTTGCTAGTGAAAGTAGAATTTTAAGTTTTGTTGCTATTATGAAAGGTGATGTTCCAAGCAAACATTGGTTATGTTTAGACAAAACTTTAACTAAATATAAAAAACATAAAGGTGTTGTTTCTTGGTCAGGTACTTCTTTTGAATACTTTATGCCTTTGATTTTTATGAGAACTTATCCTAACACTTTATTAGATGAAAGTTATTTCTTTGCTAAATTTTGTCAAAAAAGTTATGTCAATGAAATTGATAGTAAAATGCCTTGGGGAATTTCTGAGTCTGCTTATGACGAATTAGACGATGGATTAAATTATAAATATAAAGCTTTTGCTACACCATATTTAAGAGTCATTGATGAGAAGGATGATCGCTTAGTTTTAGCACCATACGCATCAATTTTAGCAATTACTAATGATCCTGTAGATGTATACTATAATTTAAAAAAGTTTAAACGTTTAAAAATGTATGGTGATTTTGGATTTTATGAGTCATATGATTATACAACTAATAATATTGTATTAGCTTATTATGCTCATCATCAGGGGATGATTTTAGCTTCTTTAACTAATTATTTGAAAGATAACATTATTCAAGATTATTTTCATGCAGATTTAAGAACACAAGCTTTTGAAATTTTATTAAAAGAAAAGGTTCAATTAAATCCAGTAATAGATATGAAAGTAGTTGGATATAAAAAGTATGATTATGAAAGAGAAAAAGTGGAAAATGATATTAGAGAGTATAATTATCTTTCTGATACTCCGCAATTATCTGTTTTGTCAAATTCGAAATATACAGTATTAATTAATGATCGTGGTAATGGTTTTAGTAGATATCATACTACACAATTAAATAGGTATAGAAAAATTACAGAACAAGATTATGGAACATATTTATATATTAAAGATTTAGATAGTAAGAAAATATGGTCTAATACTTTTGCCCCAACAAATGTGGTACCAGATAAATATAATGTGGTATTTGCTAATGATAGGATTAAATTTTCAAGGACAGATTATAATATAACTACACAAACTGAAATAATTGTAACGAAAGAACATGATTCTGAAATAAGAAAGTATACTTTTAAAAATAATTCTAATACCACAAAAAGGCTAGAATTAACTACGTATACTGAAGTGATTTTAGAGGAAAATATTGACGATATTATTCATAGAACATTTAAAAATTTGTTCGTAAGTAGTAAGTTTGATGAAGAGAATAAAGCGTTAATTATGAGACGTCGTAATAATAGCAAAAAGTTAAGTCACTATATGGTTGGACGATTATTAGTAGATAAGAAAAAATATAATATTTCCTATGAAACCGAAAGAGATAAATTTATTGGGCGCGGTTTTAATGTGTATAATGCACAGGCTTTAAACAATGCGCTTAGCAATGAAGCCGGTACTAATATTGATCCGATTTTAAGCCTTAGAACACGAATAGAAGTATTACCAAAAGAAGAAGTTACTGTGTATTATATTGAGGGATTTAGTAGATCAATAGAAGGAATTAACGATATTTTAAATTCTTATTGCTCATCTTCTTCTATTGAAAAAGCTTTTGATTATGCAACCTTGGCTAGCAACATGAATACTAAATTATTGGGAGTAGATGGTCATAATATTCGTACTTACAATATAATGCTTAATTACCTATATCAAACTAGCAGACATTTTGTCAATGATGCTAGAAAGGATTTGCTGGCAAAAAATTCTTTGAATCAATCTGGTTTATGGAAATTTGGAATTAGTGGTGACAGACCAATTATACTAGTAGATATTCATAGTGGAGAGGCTTATCGACTAGCAAAAGATTTAATGCGTGCATATGAATATTTTAAAAGTAAAGGTATTCATATTGATTTAGTTATTATTAATAGTGAAGAAGACGAATACCAAGAAATAGTAAAAAGAGAAGTAGAACAAGAAATATTCCGTATGAATAAATTATTTGACTTCTCAAATATCCCTGGTAATATTTATTTGTTAGAAGCTAGAGATTTAACGGATAATGAAATCATATTGTTAAATATGGTTGCACGTCTTGCTTTCCATTCTAATACAGATACCTCTTTGGAGGATGCAGTTAATGATATGCATTTAAATAATAAAATTGTGGATTTTCAAAAAAGAATATATGAGCCTAAAATAAAATTAGATGTTGATACAACTAAAATAAAGAATTTTAATGGCTATGGTGGATTTGTTAACAGTGGGAAAGAATATATAATAACTAATCCGGATACTCCTACTCCATGGTCTAACGTTATTGCTAATAGAACATTTGGCTCTATAGTTACTAATAATGAATGTGGATTTACTTATTCTTATAATAGTCAAATGTTTAAGTTGACTTCATGGAGTAACGATATAGTTGTTAATGATAAATCAGAAGGTATTACTATTAATGGAAAAGAAGTACAATCAGATATATGTAGACATGGTTTTGGTTATTCTATTTTTAATCATACTGGAGAAGATTACGATTTTGAAACTATACATTTTGTAGCTCAAGAAGATAAAATAAAATTTTATAAAAATAAATTGACTAACGTTACTGATAAAAAGAAGAAATATAAAATTAGTTTTTGGATTAATCCTACTTTAGGTCCCAATGAAGAAAAATCAAGCCGTTATTTACTATCTGAATATTTTGAAGATTTAAATGCTGTTGTGATTCGTAATGTATATAATATTGATTTTTCAGGTGTTTCTGTATTTTTAAGCTCTACGTTACCAGTGACTAGTGTATCTATAGATCGAATTATTTATAAGTCAATTACCATAGAAATAGAGTTAGAACCTAATGAGACGAAAGAATTTGCTTTTATGTTGGGGACTGCAATTGGCAAAGAAGAGGTAAGAAACTTAATATTTTCTTATAACCAAGATAAAATAATTAATAAGGAATATCAAGAGGTTGTTAAATATTGGGATAATATGTTAAATACTATAAAAGTAAAGACTCCGGATACTAATTTCAATTATATGATGAATGGATGGTATTTATATCAGACAGTGGCGTCTCGACTTTTTGCAAGAGCAGGTTTCTATCAGGTAGGAGGGGCTTATGGATTTAGAGATCAATTGCAAGATTCTATGAACATTTGCGAAGTTAATCCGGCTTTGACTAAACAACAAATTTTAAAGAATGCAATGCATCAATTTAAAGAAGGCGATGTTCTTCATTGGTGGCACGAAGAAAATAAATTGGGTCTTAGAAGTAGATATATGGATGACTTTTTATGGCTTGTTTATGCTACTTTGAAATATATTAAAGTAACTGGAGATGTTAAAATTTTAGAAGAAGAGGTATGCTTTGTAGAAGGTCCACAGTTATTGCCAACGGAAGAAGAAAAAGGTATTGTATTTAATTATAGTAATGATAAAAAAAGCTTGTTAGAACATTTATTATTGTCTATGAATCGTACTATGAATCATATTGGTACTAATGGCCTACCATTAATGGGTGGTGGTGATTGGAACGATGGTATGAATCAAGTGGGAATTAATGGCAAAGGAACTAGTGTATGGCTTGGATTTTTTGCTTATATGATAATTAGTAACTTTGTTGATACATGTGATAAACATAAAATTGATATAGACACTAAAAAATATACTAAATTTTTAGAAAAATTAAAGCAGGCATTAAATACTGTTGCTTGGGAAGATAATTATTATGTTAGAGCGTTCTTTGATAATGGTGATAAATTAGGCTCTAATATGAATGACGAATGCAAAATCGATTTGATATCACAAAGCTTTTCTATTTTATCCGAAGTGATTCCTTTTGATCGAATTGGGACAGTGATTAAAGCAGTGGAAGACAACTTAGTAGATAAAAATTTAAAGATCGTAAAATTATTAACTCCACCATTTAAACAAGCTGAAAATATTCCGGGTTATATTATGGATTATCCTAAAGGTATTAGAGAAAATGGAGGACAATATACACATTCTGTAGCTTGGTATATTATGGCTTTGATTAAAGTGGGATATATTGATAGAGCATATCAATACTACGAGATGATTAACCCAATTAATCGTACTTTAACTAGAGAAGATGTACAACAATATAGGATAGAACCATACGTGATAGCTGCGGATATATATAGTAATTATAAATATCCTGCAAGAGGAGGATGGAGTTGGTATACAGGTAGTGCTGGTTGGTTCTACAATGTAGGTCTTACTAATATTGTTGGGTTTGTTAAAGAAGCAAATATTTTAAGAATAGAACCTCATGTTCCAACTAGTTGGAAAAATTATGAGTTGGAATACAAATACATGGATACTCTTTATAAAATAAAAGTGAATTTAAAAGAGGATAAAAATAGTATTATGGTAGATGGAGAAAAAATAAATTCTAACTTTATTAAATTAAAAAACGATAAAAGGATACATGCGGTAATTGTTAATATGAAAGGAGAAAACTAATATGATAAAATGCGATTTTGATAAATATACTTCCAAATTTATTTCTAATATTGATAAAAGCAAATTTAATAAGATTGAAAAGAAAATAGCAAAGGAATTTTTATCTGGGAGTTTAACATATTGGAATGATATTAATAGTTTCGTATCCAAAGATGAGTTAAATACTATTATGAATACTGCTAATTATGTAAAAGAAAATTGTGATGTATTTATTATAATAGGAATTGGTGGTTCTTATATGGGAAGTAAAGCTATTATGGAAGCATTACTTCCTACGTTCAACAAAAGTAAACCTGAGATCATTTTTTTAGGAACCGATTTATCATCTAGCTATTATAAAGAGGTAATAGACTATATTAAAGATAAAGAAGTAATTGTTAATGTTATTTCTAAATCTGGAAATACATTAGAACCCAATATAGCTTTTGAAGTAATTTCTTATATCATGAAAGGAAAATATAAAAAAGAAGAATTAAAGGATCGCATTATAATAACAACGGATCAAAAAGAAGGCTCATTAAGGAAATTAGCTAATGAAGAGGGATATTTTACGTTTAATATCCCTAGCAATATTGGAGGAAGATTTTCTGTTTTTACTCCAGTTGGATTATTTCCTTTAGCAGTAGCTGGAATTGATATTTTAACACTTTTAGAAGGTTTTATGTCCGCTAGTGAGTACGTTTCACTAGCCATTGATTATGCTGTTACTAGAGAGACGTTGTATAGAAAAAATAAATATGTAGAATCTTTTACTGTGTACAATAGTAAATTATATTATTTTACGGAATGGTTAAAACAATTATTTGCAGAAACACAAGGAAAATCAGAAAAGGGGATATTACCAATTTCTAATATTAATACAAGAGATTTACATTCAATGGGGCAATTCTTACAAGAAGGACATGACATTATATTTGAAACAGTAATAGGGATAGAGAACTCTAATGTTATCAAAATTGTTAAATATGATAAAACTTTAAATGAAATTAATAGAATTGCTCAAGAAAAAGTATGTTTAGCTCATTACCGTGATAAGACCCCTAGTTTAGTGATTGATATTGAAAATTTAGATGAATATAATATAGGACAATTAGTAAGGTTCTTCATAACTGCAGCTATTGCAGGGGCTTTATTAATAGACGTGAATCCATTTGATCAACCGGGAGTAGAAAAATATAAAGAATTAATAACAGAGGCATTAAATAATACTTATATATTTTAAAAAGACAGAAAATCTGTCTTTTTTCTATAATAAATGATATAATTATATTAGGAGGTATTTGTATGTGGTTAATAATTATAATAATTTTAATATTATTAATTTTATCATCAGTGAAACAAATCAATGAATATGAAAGAGGGATTAAATTTTCTTTTGGTAAATTTACAGAAGTTATGCAACCTGGATGGAGATTAGTTATTCCTATTTTTCAGTCTTATAAGAAAGTAGATATAAGAACAAAAGCTGTAGATGTGCCAGAGCAAGAAGCAATTACTAAAGATAATGTTTCAATAAAAATTAATGCAGTAATTTACTATAAGATTTTTGATGCATCTAAAGCTATATTAGCTGTTGAGAATTATTACTATGCTGTAGGACAATTAGCACAAACTACAATGCGTAACATAGTAGGAGCAGTATCATTGGATGAATTGCTGGTTGATAGAGAAAAAATTTCCAGTGAAATATGCAAAGTAATTGATGAAGCAACGGATCCATGGGGAGTAAAAGTAGAAAATGTAGAACTTAAAGATGTGGCATTACCAGAAGAGATGAAGAGAGTAATAGCTAAAGTGGCTGAAGCTGAGCGTGAAAAGATGGCAGTTATTACTAAAGCTGCAGGAGAAGTGGAAGCTTCTGAGAATTTAGCTAAAGCAGCACGTACAATGAGCGAGTCTGCTGGTGCTCTTCATTTAAGAACTTTAGCTACTATTAATGATATAAGTTCGGATCAATCCAATACGGTAGTTTTTGCAATTCCAATCGAAATATTAAGAGCTTTTGAAAATAATCCTCTTGCAAGTAAGGCAATGGTTGATAAAATTACTAAAAAGTAAAAATAGTCCACAGTAGTGTGGATTGTTTTTATTTTAAAAATAATGTATAATGTGTGTAGAAAGAGGAAATTTGTATGAAAAAAAATAAAATAGGAGAAAGGTACATTATACATAGTTATAAACATGACGGTAGTATTCATCGAGCTTGGGATGAAGCGGTATTGCTAGATGAATGTGACGATTATTTAGTGTTTGGAAACGATCGAACTAAAGTCATAGAATCTGATGGCAGAAGTTGGAAAACAAAAGAACCAGCTATTATGTATTTTTTTAAAAACAATTGGTATAATGTCATTGGACAATGCAAAAAAGATGGGATATATTATTATTGTAATATTGCGTCTCCCTTTGTTATAGATGAGAAAACAATAAAATATATTGATTATGATTTGGATTTAAGAGTGTTTCCTGATGGAGCATTTAAAGTGTTAGATCGTGGAGAATATAATTATCATAAAAATAAAATGCATTATTCTGATGAAATTGATTTAGTATTGAAAGAAGAATTATCTAATTTAATAGAATTGGCAAGAAATCATAAAGGACCTTTTGAGAAAAGTAAAATAGAAGAATATTATAAGATATACAAAACACATAAAAATAAATATTTTGTTAAATAATAGGAAACTATTATTTTTTATTTCATATAATATTGTGTGAATAAAGGTACTATGTTTATATAGGTTTGAAAAAAATATAAAAAAATAAAAATAATTGTTGACTTAATAATTAAACTCTGTTATTCTAGTACATGTCGTGTGAGAAATGTCGACAAAAAAAGTGTCAAATAAAAAAGTGAAAAAAAAGTTAAAAAATATATTGACTTTACATATTTTGTTTGATATTCTTATATACGTCGACGCAAAAAGCCGATATCAAAAATATGTCAAATAAAAAAGTAAAAAAAAGTAAAAAAACTATTGACTTTACTTAATAAGTTTGATATATTACTAATGCAACCCAGAAATTACAATAATGATCTTTGAAAACTGAGCAAAACGTCAATTTGAGTAGCTAGGAAATTAATAATAAAAAATCAAACGAAATAAATTTTATTTTGAGAGTTTGATCCTGGCTCAGGATGAACGCTGGCGGCATGCCTAAGACATGCAAGTCGTACGAAGCGGCCCACTGAAATTTTGTACTTGTACAGAATTGATTTGGATTCCCGCTTAGTGGCGCAAGGGTGAGTAACACGTGGGTTATCTACCTTAGAGACTGGGATAACAATTGGAAACGATTGCTAATACCGGATGATATGTAAGATGATACGTTGTCTTATATTAAAAGGAGCCTTTAAAGCTCCACTTTGAGATGAGCCTGCGGCGTATTAGTTAGTTGGTGGGGTAATGGCCTACCAAGGCAACGATGCGTAGCCGACCTGAGAGGGTGATCGGCCACACTGGGACTGAGACACGGCCCAGACTCCTACGGGAGACAGCAGTTAGGAATATTCGTCAATGGGGGAAACCCTGAACGAGCAATGCCGCGTGAGTGATGACGGTCCTTTGGATTGTAAAACTCTGTTGTTAGGGAAGAACGACCTATATAGGAAATGATATAGGAGTGACGGTACCTTTCAAGAAAGCTCCGGCTAACTACGTGCCAGCAGCCGCGGTAATACGTAGGGAGCGAGCGTTATCCGGATTTATTGGGTGTAAA
>CALVYA010000006.1 GCA_944371905.1 uncultured Bacilli bacterium
CGCTTTCGCTTTCTACATTTCTCACCTGTATAACAGGTGGTTTTAAATGAAAAATTTTAATTTTTCATAATAAAAATACGCATAAATCAATTATGCGTATAATAAGATTCAAATATTAAATTGTAATTAATCAGATTCAATAATTCCATAATAACCATCATTTCTTTTATAAACCAAAGCAGGTTTTAACGTTTCAGCATCTTTAAATAAATAAAATTGATGCCCTAATAACTCCATTTGAATGATGGCTTCTTCTTCACTCATTGGTTTTACTTCAATTTTCTTTCTTTTTACAATAGAACCTTTTTCATCATCTTCTTCTTTGTAATCTTCTATATAATCAAATACTATTTCTTTTGCATTCTTAATTTTTTTTGATTGTAATTTAGTTTTATTTTTTCTTATTTGTCTTTCTATTTTATCGACCACAATATCAATAGCTGAATAAAAATCGTCTTGAACCTCTTCAGCTCTTAAAATAAAACTTTTTAGTGGAATTGTAACTTCAACTTTCTGTTTGTAGTTTTGCACTTTAACTACAATGTTAGCTTTTACATTATCAGAATCATCAAGATATTTGTTTAAACGTTCCAATTTTTCATCCGCATAATCTTGCATTGCATCAGTAATCTTTATCTTATCTCCTCTTAATGTAATATTCATAACATCTCCTCCTTAACTATATTTTATCACATTCAAAAATAATAGGCTATATTTTTAAATAAAACAAAGATAAAATTTTTGTGAAAAAAAGTAGCATCGCTGCTACTTTTATTATTTAATTTCAGATGTTTCTTTAACAACTTTAACATCTAAAGCTTGATATCCTTTAGTTGTTTCTAGTAAATTAAATTCAACAAATTGACCTTCGGATAAAGTTTTATATCCTTCTTGATTAATAGCTGAATAATGAACAAAGATATCTTCATTTTCAGTATAATCAATAAAGCCATATCCCTTTTCATTATTGAACCACTTTACACGACCTCTCACTACATACACCTCGCCTTCCTCTTTATTCTTTTTACTGCCTATGTACTTCATAAGTGAGCTCCCTCTTTCTTTCTGCGCACTTAAATAATAACAGAATCTATCTTACTTTTTTTAAATTAGTCATTAAATGTTCCTTTTTATAGTTTTTATGATTCTTTGTGGTATTTATTTTAACAAATGAATTATATTTATTTATTTTAAAACACATTACATCGTTAAACTAAAATAACTTCCAAATTATGGTAATATTGGATTGGAATAGGAATAGAGGTAATAATATGATAAAGCAGTTAATTATTAGTAACTCTATTAAAACTATTAGAAGTTACTATCCAAATTACAATAATGAGCAAATAGAAAGAATCCAATATGGTTTAGAATCTATTTATCTTTCTATTACTAAATTAATAGTAATATTATTAATGTCCGTTCTTCTAAATATATTTAAAGAAACTATTATTGTTCTATTACTATTCAATTTATTGCGAACTACAGGGTTTGGAATACACGCCTCTAAATCTTGGATGTGCTGGATTAGTTCAATCCCAACATTTATTGGTATTCCATTACTATGTAAATATATAAATATACCAATCTATATTTTAATTGGTATAGCTATTCTATCATTATTAATATTTGTTTTATTTGCACCTGCAGATACAAAAAAAAGGCCTCTCATTCGTAAGAAGAAAAGGATTATATACAAAATTTTAACAGTTTTGATTGGAACAATTTACTTAATAACAATCATGCTTATAGATAATACTTTTTTAAAAAACGCTTTATCGTTTTCTATGTTAATAGAAGCAATACTTATTTGCCCATTGACATATAAATTATTCAACATGCCTTTTAACAATTATAAAAACTATAAATTATAGCAGTTTAAATATTATATATATATTTAGACATCGTAGAAAGGAGGATTTCAAGATGAAAAAATTTCTTGCTATGGCTCTAGCTGCAATTGGTGTTATTGCTGCAGGTGCTGCATCTGCTGCATGTCTAGTTCTTATTTTTGATGAACCTGAAATGCCAAAATCAATGCTATAAAAAAAGTGGACACAAAGGTCCATTTTTATTTTGTTTTATTTACAATTAATCTCTGTACAAAGTAATTGTTTATAATTTGTGTTTCATTCTTAAAAATACTATTTTCATCAACAATAGTTTTTACTACAGACAATCCATACCCTCTATTTCTTCCCTTACTGGAATAGCCATTATCATAGATACTATTTAAATTAACTTCTCCGTAAAAAGAATTAGATATTTCAAAAATAATGTTATCCTCTTCCATATAAACACATACTGATACTTCTTTCTCTTTTGAAATTATGGATGCCTCTTTAGCATTATCTAAAAATACACCTATAATCTTAGATAAGTAATTATTTTCTTTTATAGTTAAGCTTTTTAATTTTGAAGCGCCTACTTCTTTACTAACACTTAAGAAAACATTGATTTTATTTTCTTTCATATCACTAATTTTATTATGTAAAATACCTTTTAATCCCCCAAAAGGAATATAAGTTAAACATTTTATCCAGGAACTTTCAATATGATCCTTATGAGATATAATCTCATCTAAATATTCTAATAATTTTTTATTATTTTTATGAACCATACTTCTAATAACAATCAATTCGTTTTGATTTTCATGTTGACTAATACTATATTCTTCTACTAATTTTTCACTATCTTTTGAATATCTAATATAATCTTCATAATCATCACTAATCTTAAGTTTATCAATATGTTGTTTTATTATTACACCACCAATATACACTAAACATATCGTAATAACAATATTTAAAAATAATGCATCATCAACTTTCCAATTAGCAAAAGCCATTTTATAAAGTAAAAGCCATATAGCAATTAAAATACTTAAAAATGTAAAGATTAAAGTAAATTTATTATTTTCTTTAACTTTTATTAGCATTTTACTAATAGGTTTTTCAACAATTTTAAATACTAAAAATGCAACAATAGATATAAATATATTAGCTATTATACTTCCTGTAAAAATTCTTATATTGGAAATTACGTTAACTTTATATAAACTAGTTAATGTTAACATAAATAATATTTCACCAATTACTAACAATAGATACGAAACAAGTGCCGTTATAGCACATTGTGCTATATTTTTTCTAAACAAAAATTTATATGCAAATAATAAAACTATATATGTGGTAATTATTCTGGCAACATTATCTAAAAACGTATAATTAACAGTAATAAAAACAATCATTAGAATTATAAACAAAAAATTTTTTGCAGTTCTAAGAATCTTAGTACTTAAACAACTACGTCCACAATATATAAAATATATTGTCAAAAAAATACTACTAATAAATAATTCAATTACATTTCCAATATCCATAAACTATTCACCTATTTTTTTAGCCTTTCTTGTAATTCCCTTTTATAATTTCTAGAGAATAAATACGTATATCGATCATTACAGAAGAAAATAACTAAATTAACTAAATCGACCTTCTCAATATTATACAAATTTACAATACAGCTTTTATGAGTTTTCATAAATCTAGGATCATTCAATTCTTTAAGGATACTACTAATAGTTTTTTTCACGACAAAAGACTTCGTTTTGGTAGTAATATTTACATACCCATGTTTTGAATCAATAGAAAAAAACAATATATCATCATAAGGAATTCTATATAACTCTCCTTCACTTTTAAAAATATAAGATTTATGCCTAGTTATATTGACATACGCATTAGCTAAAGCAGAAGAAAGGTTATTTTCACAATTATCAAATTTAGAAACGAAATTTAAAACCAAACTTCTATTCATAAAAGAATTCTCTAATAATTCTTTATGAGCGGTTACAATAATCAATTGACTATCAGCATCCCCAGCTGTCCTAATTTCCCTTGCCAAATCTAAACCTGATTTCCCTGGAACTTCTATATCTAAAATATATATATTGTGACCTATATTATTTCTTACAAATTTTTTTAGATCATTATTATAAGCCGAAAATGAATAAATCTTATAAGATAAATCATCTTTCCCCATAAATTTATGGATCATCTTCGTATAATTACTCCTTATTATCTCTTTATCTTCATAAATTATAAAATTTATCATTTTTATCACCTTTATCATGATTTTTTTATTTTATCACATATCGTCTTATTTCGACAGTGATAATTAAATAAAAAGTAGCTGCCACATAGCTACCTTTTATTTTTGTTGTGCTCTTTTCTTGTATTTAATAAACGCTCTTCAAAATATTTGATTTTATTACTAAAGCTCTGTGACAGAATACCTGTATGTAGTATAAACCAAATTGTTAAAATTAACAAGATAAAATAAATAATTATTGCTCTTTTTGAGTCACCAATTGTAAAAGAAATAGCTGCTAGTGAAAACAAAATATTTATAAAATAAATAATTAATACTGTTTGTCTTTGAGAAAAATTCATTTTTAAAAACTGATGATGCATATGATCTTTATCAGCTTCAAAAATAGGTTTTCTTTTCAACATTCTTCTACATATTGCAAATAAAGTATCAAGGATTGGAATTGCTAGTACTGCTATTGGTACCATAAAAGATAAAAACATGGCACCTTTAAATCCTAATAAGGAAACTACTGCAATGATAAATCCCATAAACATAGAACCAGTATCTCCTGCAAAAATTTTTGCTGGATTAAAATTATGCAATAAAAATCCCATGACTGCACCTAACATGATAAATATTAAAGTTATTTCCAAAGTACCTTGTCTTCCTTGAACAAAAGCAATTACACCCATAGTAGCTAAGAAAATAGAAGTAATACCTCCACTTAATCCATCTAATCCATCTATTAAATTAATAATATTAATACAAGCCAAAACAAAAAATAATGTTATAGGGTATGACCAAATGCCAAAATTAAATACTTGTCCGAATACAGTTATTTCATTTAATAAAATATTACCATAAAAAATCACCGAAAGTGCTGCACATGTTTGCCCCAACAACTTATATCTTGGTCTTATAGGTTTAATATCATCAATAATACCTGTAATTATAATAATAAAACTTCCTATCAAAATCGAATTCATTTGGATACTATGTACGCCAAACAACATATAGCCAAATAGAAAACCAATAAATATCCCAAGGCCACCCAATTTGGGCATAGGTTTAGTATGCACTCTTCTATTATCTTTAGGAATATCCATAGCCCCAATATGCTTAGCTATTTTAATCATTCCTGGCATAATTAAAGCCGTAAATACAAAAGTTATTAAAGTTATTAATATTATCTCAACTAAATAAGTATCAGCCATTTTAATACCTCTTTCCTTATTTAGATTATAACAAATATTGACATTTTTTAAAATAAAAACTATTAATTTATACAATTAATAGTTATCTATCTAATAAATTTAAATTACTAAGCATAACCCCACAACCTTCTGCTACACAGGTTAGTGGACTTTCCGCAATAAAAATAGGTACACTCAACTCTTTTTCAAATAATTCAGTAAAACCTTTCACTAATGCGCCTCCTCCAGTTAATACAATTCCCTTATCTACAATATCGGCAGATAATTCTGGAGAAGTTTCTTCCAATACCTTTTTAGTTTCTTTTATTATCTTTAAAGCATGAGGATATAAAGCTTCTTCCACTTCTTTTTCAGATATTTCAATGGTATTAGGTAATCCATTTTCTAAACTTCTTCCTTTTATCTCTCTTTTATTTCCCTTATCGCCTTTATATACAGTTCCCAAATTTAATTTAATCTCTTCGGCAGTTCTCTCTCCTATTAATAATTTATACTTTTCTCTGATATATTCTATGATTGCATTATCAAAAGTATTTCCTGCTATTTTTACAGAAGAACTATTTACTATTCCACCTAAAGACAATATAGCTATATCTGTGGTCCCTCCGCCTATATCTATAACCATATTAGCACCCGGTTTAGAAATATCCATTCCTGCTCCTAATGCCGCAACCTTTGGCTCTTCTTCCATAAAAACTTTCTTTGCTCCTAATTTTTCAGCAGCTTCTTTAATAGCATTTTTCTCTACTGGTGTAATATTAGATGGGCAACAGATTAAAATTCTAGGTTTAGACCACAGCCTTAATCCTTTTACTTTTTTTAACATGTTTGTAAGCATCGCCTCTGTATATTCAAAGTCTGCTATCACTCCATCTTTAAGTGGTTTTGTTGCTTTTACTTTACCAGGAGTTCTTCCTAACATTTCATTGGCATCTTTTCCTACTGCTAATACGTTTTTGGTCTCTGAATCAATAGCTAGTACGGAGGGTTCATTTAAAACTATTCCTTGTCCCTTTACATAAACTAATACATTTGCTGTTCCTAAATCTATTCCAATATCTTTCATAATCTCCTCTTCTTATAATTTTAAATATTTTTGCTTGGTAGACTCTCCTCCTCTAATGTGTCTAACTTCAATATGTTCTTTAAAAATTTTATCTACTTTTTCATGAAGTTGTATATCTACCTCTTTAAGTCTTTCCTGCAAATCTTTATGCACTGTACTCTTACTAACGTTATAAATATTAGCAATATCTCTTACAGTACTTTTGTGTTCTAACATGTACAACGCTTCATTTAACACTCTTGTTATAATATATTTATTCATATATACCTTCCTTTAGTAAAGTATATATAAATAACTAAATAGTTATGAATAAAAAAAGGCAAGTAACCGCCTATAAATCTTTTATATTTTTATTATAATATTCTTCTGGATTAAGGACTTGTCCTTCTTTAAAAAGCTCAAAATGTAAATGATTACCTAAATCTTCATTTATTTTAGAAATACCTGTTTTCCCTAAAACTTGTCCTTGTAATACTGTGTCTCCTTCTTTCACAGTAATAGTGGCTAAGCTTTGATAAACACTAATAATTGAGTTATCATGTTTAATTTCAATAGTATTTCCCAATAAATCATTATTATTTACACTAATTACTGTACCATCTAATACAGATACAACATCAAATGCTTCCTCTTTAACATAATCAATACCAGAATTTTGAATATAGGTATTTTCATAATAAACAATAGAATTCTTTTGACTTTCTTCATCTGCTTTAAAATCATAGAAACTCTTACCTATAGTTACAGCTGGATCATTATACGGTCTGATAATAACAACCTCATCTGTTGCTACCACTGGTGTATCATTTGATAAAATAACATTAGACACATATTTTGGATCCTCTTCTTCTACTGGTACATCTTCAAAAGTTGACATGGCACTAATTACAAATATAGTAATTAAGATAACATAAATACTAGGTATTACATATGGCCTTAACTTTAATTTTGTTTTCATTTTTCCACCTCAATATCAGTTTGAACATTTTAGTGGATTTTATACATAATTTAAAATATTTTAGAAGTTAAAAAGAAATCAAAAATAAAATTAGTAATTAAATAAATAAGTGCAATTCCTAATAAACAATAAAATACTCGAGCTTGTATTACTCTATTTTTTTTAAAGATTTGATTGATATTAACAGAATCCATTGCCCATATAACTATAATAGTTACAAACACATAAATAAAAAATTTAACACTCATTGTCTATTCCTTCTTCATAATCTTCAATCATTTTTATGCGTCTATTATGACGATCTAAATTTGAAAATTTTGTTTTTAAAAAAGTATCAACAATATCTTTAGCTTTAAAAGACATCATACTACCATTCAGTGCTAAAATATTAGCATCATTGTCTTCTCTAGTTAATTTAGCTTCCTTAACATTATCTACTTTAGCACATCTAATACCTTTTACCTTATTGCAAGCAATAGATACACCTATTCCTGTTCCACATATAATAATTCCAAAATCCACTTCTTTACTCACTACTTTTTTGCATAATGAAAATGCATATTTAGGATAATCTACGGAAAGAACAGAATCAGTACCTAAATCGATAATATCAAATCCTTTTTTTTGCAAATAACTGATTAAAGTTGTCTTTAAATGATACCCTTTATGATCACTAGCTATTGCTATTTTCATATAAACACCTCTTTACTATTCATTAGTATACCATAATAATGATATTAAATTGTGAAATTTATAAGAAAAAAAGAAAATTGCCATTAATTTTCTTTTTTATCAAAACCATATTTTTTGTTAAATTTATCTACTCTTCCTGTATGTGAAGTTCTACTTTGCATTCCTGTATAAAAAGGATGACATTTAGAACAAACTTCTACGTTGATTTCATCTTTAGTAGATCTAACAACAAAGTTTTCTCCACAAGCACAAGTTACTTTGGTATCTTTATAATTTGGATGTATACCTGCTTTCATTCTATCTCTCCTTCCGCCATGATTTAATCAATCATAGTAATAATTGCTAATATAGTATAACAATATTTCTTCAAATATGCAACTATTTAATTTAACATTTCACGATCTATAACTTTAATTATTTCTCTACTTATTATTTCATATCCTTTTTTATTAGGGTGTATATCTAACGGATTAGGTAAGCATTCTTTATTTTCTGCTATTTTATCTGATATTTTAACATAATAAATATGATGTTTGTCACACAATTTTTGATACTCTTGATCAGCATAATTTACTATTTCGTTTATCTTATCTTCATATTTATCCAAATAAGGTAAGGGATTATAGTACCCTACAACAATAATTGTTCCCTTTGCATATTTTTTAATTATCTCCAATGTATCATCAATATTAGTAAGAATACTATTAATTTTTTTTAAAGCATAACTTTTATCTTCTAACATAGAAGGAATTGACGTTAACTTTAATTCACCAATAAAATCATTAGCACCTATAGAAAGTGTTACTAAATCTGATTCCCGTAGCGCTTTCTTTATATTAATTTCCCTATTATCTACCAAAATACTTTTATTGTAATTGATATCGTTAATTACATCTATCGTTGTGTAGCCACTAACGGCAAAATTAATATAACTTTCTAATTTGTTTTCATCGGCTAAATAATCTCTAACATAATCAGTATATCCATAATCATCTACACCATAAGGATTTCTTCCTGCTGCAACAGAATCCCCTAACGCAACATAATAAAATTCTTGTTTATAAGTTATTGTATAAATAGAAAAAATACCGACACTAATAAAGGATACAATAAAAAGTAATATCCATAATTTTTTATGTTTCATTTTTGCCTCCAAAAAAAAGAAATATTCTATTCATTATATTTCTTTTACTTCTACTTTAGCACCTACATCACTTAATTTTTCAACAATATTCTCATATCCCCTTAAAATATGCTCTATATTATGAATAACAGTTTTTCCTTCTGCTACTAATGCTGCCGCTACCATACTTGCACCTGCTCTTAAATCTGTCGCTTCTACTTCAGTTCCAATTAACTTAGTAGGACCTTTTATAATAGCTTTCGTACCATTTACTTCAATATTAGCACCCATTTTTTTCAAATAAGGAATGTGCATAAAACGATTTTCATAAATGGTCTCTTCTATTATTGACTTACCAGAACACTGTGTCGATAATACCATAAAAGGTTGCTGCAAATCAGTAGGAAATCCTGGGAACACTAATGTTGTTACATTAACTGCTTTATATCTATCAGGTTTATTAACTATTAAATAATCATCTCCTATCTCAAGTTCCACTCCCATCTCAAGTAACTTTGAAGTTAACGCTTCAATATGTTCTGGAATAATATTATCAATTTTTAAATAATTACCAATTAACGCTCCAATAATAGTATAAGTACCTGCTTCAATTCTATCCGGAATAACTTCATGAAAACATCCATTTAATTTCTCTACGCCTATAATTTTAATTGTACTAGTACCAGCTCCACTGATTCTAGCTCCCATATTATTTAAAAAGGTTGCAACATTAACTATTTCAGGTTCTTTTGCTGCATTATCAATTACTGTTATACCTTTTGCTTTTACTGCTGCCAACATGATATTAATCGTGGCTCCTACTGACGCAAAGTCTAAATAAATATTAGCACCTTTTAATTCTTTAGCATCTACTATATATTTATCTCCTTCAATTTGTACAGTGGCTCCTAATGCTTCAAATCCTTTTAAATGAAAATTAATTGGCCTTGCCCCTATAGAACATCCACCAGGAAAATACATCTCTACATGTTTATACTTACCAAGTAATGAACCCATAAAGTAATATGAGGCACGTAATTTCTTAGAAATTTCTGCCGGTATTTCTTTATTTCTTATTGATTTAGGATTAATTACTATACTTTCACTAGCTCTTCGTACATCTGCACCTAAAAATTCTAGAATTTCGCTTAACGCATCTGTATCCGTTATTTCTGGAACATTACAAATAGTTACATCATCATCAGCCAAAATTGCTGCTGGTATAAGCGCTACTGAACTATTTTTAGCTCCACTAATTCTAATTGTTCCAGATAACCTATAACCTCCTTGTATCTCTAATACCTTCATAATACCTCCACTTCATTATATTTTATTATATTTCGACAAATAATTACCTATTAAAAAACAGATTAATTTTATCATCGATAGCTTTTTTTATTGCTGCTTGTCCACTTCCAATCACTTTTCTAGGATCATAAACGTTAGGATTTTCTTTAACAAATTCTAAAACTGCATTATGCCATGCAATCTGCAATTCTGTATTAATATTAATTTTGCTAATTCCACATGAAATAGCTTTTTTAATATCCTTATCAGGAATTCCCGTTCCACCATGTAAGACCAACGGAATTGGCAGACTATCATTAATTAATTTCATTCTTTCAAAATTTAAATTAGGCAATCCCTTATAAAGACCATGAACACTTCCTAATGCAGGCGCCAAAGAATCAACACCTGTAGCTATATATAAATTAATACAATCATCTAATGTAGCATGATATATTTCGTTAGAGACTCCATCTTCACTGCCACCAATATGACCAACTTCTGCTTCTACACTAATTCCACGCTCATGGGCATAATCAACCACTTTCTTAGTTATCTCAATATTTTTATCAATAGCAAACTTAGACGCATCAATCATCACAGAGGTAAATCCACTATCCATTGCTTTTTTACACGATTCAAAACTTGACCCATGATCTAAATGAAGACATACTGGAATCGTTATATTTAAATCTTTTATTAATCCTTGAACCATCTGACTAACAACAAAATATCCCCCCATATATTTACTAGCACCTTCACTGACACCTAAAATAATTGGGATCTTCTCTTTCTCACATTCTTCCAAAATATACTTTGTCCATTCTAAATTATTAATATTAAATTGTGGAATAGCATATTTCCCTTTTTTGGCGTCTTGTAACATTTTAATTCCATTTACTAGCATTATTTCACCATTCTTTCTTATATTAATTATAGTAGTTTTTAAATTTAGAAGTCAATAGATTAACTACTATAAAAGAAAAGATATACTATAGATAGACACATTAATACAATACTACCCAATAAAGTAGATATCCTTCCAAACTTATCATTTAATTTACTTCCTATAGTTAATCCTAAAAAAGTAAAAATAAAACTAGTAAGTGAAAAAATACCAACGGCTAACAATTTATTATCACATACAGCGGATAATCCTATTCCTACCGAAAAACTATCTAAACTAACAGTAAAAGCAAAAAGTATTAAAGTAGATATTCCCTTTAAATCAACTATTTCTTCCTCTTTAAAAACAGAAATCAACATCTGAATCGAAATTATTAAAAATATGATTCCTACTACAAAATTAGAATCTATTGGTAACATTTGTAAAATTATAATCCCTATTAAATTTCCTAATAAAGGCATAAAAAAATGAAAAGCACCAACAAAACTAGCTAAAGTCAAAGCCTTTCTTTTGGTAAAATTTAAAGTACCGTATAATATAGCTAAGGAAAAAGCATCCATACTTAATCCTATAGCTATCATAATTACACTAATTAAATGCATCATAGTATCAAATCCTCTACATTAAAATAATACTATGATTACTTTCAATTAATTCTAAAAATATTTATCAATAATTTCTTTGATAAAAGACTTATATTCAATTTCTTCTAAATTAGCAGAATTAGTTTCCATTAAACATAGCGGTGGAAATAAGACACACCACCAATTATCGCCTTCACCATTACCTAAAGTAATAACTATAGATTCGTAATATCCTTCTTCATAAATAACGCCTTTATACTTCTTTTCAGGAAATAAATTATATCCAAAATTCACTTTATACTCTACATCATAATTATTTTTTAGTAGAACTTCGTTCACACTATCATTAATAAACTCAATGTTATTTTTTAAAATTGTTCTTGCCTCTTCAATATTAGCAACATCTTCTAACAAAGTACTTACCTCATTTTCAACTTTATTACGAACTACATTTTTCACTAATTGATCTCTGGTAGTATTACTATTAGCAATTACTCTAATCCTTATAGATTCATCAGGAATAATTAAATCTTCTGTCGTCTTAGTAGACATAAAAATCACTACAATAACACTTAATATTACCATTATTTTTTTCATTTTATCATCTCTATTTTATAGTGTTAATTATAGAAAAAAATTAGACAAAAAAAAGCGAATATTATTCGTCATAATTCGCATCTTTACACGTGATATATAAAAATCATTCTATCTTTTCCAGATAAATCCTTTTTACTTTCAATAATAACATCTGAAAAATATTTATTAACAATATTTATAATTTTTTCTCTTTGATTCATTCCAATCTCGAACGCTATTAAAAATTTGGATTGCAAATTTTTTTTACAAGTAGATAAAATTTTTTCATAAAAATATAATCCATCATTATCAGCAAATAAAGCTAAATGAGGTTCATTATTTTTTACAATATCTTCAATATCTTCATCTCTACTTATATAAGGGGGATTACTTATAATGATATTATATTTATTCTTTATATTATCTAACATATCACTTTTAAGGAAAGTTATTTCTGCTCCTAAATTATTAGCATTATTGCTAGCAATTTTTAAAGCTTCATCACTGATATCTACACATGTAACTTTTGAATTTTTGATTTTTTTCTTCAAAGTAATACCAATATTGCCACTACCACACCCAAGATCTATAATAGATACTTCTTCTTTAAAAAATTTATTTATATAGTCTATAGTATAAAAAACTAATTCTTCTGTTTCAAATCGTGGAATTAAAACACTTTTATTAACATTAAAAGTATAACCATAAAAATTAACATTTCCTAATACATATTGTATGGGCTCTTTATTCATTACTTTTTCAATCATTTCTTTGAATTTTACAACTTTAGCATTTTCTACTCGATTATCTAAATAATTTAATAATTCTAAATTATCGTAATTCAAAAGATGACTAAGTAACATGTATACTTCGTTAGTATGAAGATATTTCTTACCGTAACAGATTAATTCTTCAATTGTCATTAATTATTACCTTCTAATTGTCTTTTTTGATCCTCATTTATTAACGCCTCTATTATTGGATCAATATCTCCTTCCATAACTCGATCTAATTGCATTAAAGTAAATCCTATTCTGTGATCGGTAACTCTATTTTGTGGATAATTATAAGTCCTGATCTTTTCAGAACGATCCCCTGTACCAATTTTGCTACGTCTTTCAGCGCCTTCTTTTTCTTCTTTTTCTTGTAATTTCATATTATATAATCTAGTTTTTAATGTATTAAGAGCCATTTCTTTGTTTTGAATTTGACTACGACCTACTTGGCAATAGACAATAGTTCCAGTAGGAATATGGGTAACACGAACGGCTGAATCTGTAGTATTTACTCCTTGACCTCCACATCCAGATGATCTTGTAATATCAATACGTACTTCCGACATATCCAACTGAAAATCTAACTCTTCTGCTTCTGGCATAACTAAAACCGTGGCAGTAGAAGTATGAATTCTTCCTTGAGTTTCAGTCACAGGTACCCTTTGAACTCTATGAGCACCACTTTCATATTTTAACTTTGAATAAACATTTTTACCTTTAATCATAAAACTAACTAAAGAAAAACCTCCACCATCAGAATGCTCTTCTTCTAAAATTTCTGTTTTCCAACCTTGTTTTTCAGCATATTTTATATACATACGATAAAGATCACCTGCAAAAATATTAGCTTCGTCTCCCCCAGCAGCACCTCTAATTTCTACAATAACATTTTTACCGTCATTTGGATCTTTAGGTATTAATAATATTTCTAATTGCTTTTCTAATTCTACTTTTTGCGCTTCTAAATTAATTAATTCTTCTTTAGCAAATTCAATACTAGCATCATCCTTAAGCATCTCCTTGGCAGCTTCCATATCGTCTAACACCTGTTTATACTTATCAAAACAAACAACTGTATCTTCTAAACTGGATACTTCCTTTGATAATTCTCTTGTTTTATTAACATCGCTTAAAATATTTGGATCCAATAATTGATTATTAAGCTCTTCATATCGTTTTTTTATTGCTTCTAGTCTTTCTATCATTACTATCATCCCTTCATCTATCGTATTATATCATGACAATACTAAAAAAAGAAACTAAAATTATTGTTCTAATTCTAGTTCATCTTCATCCATTATAACTAAGTCTTTTAAATCATCATCGTTGTCATCAAAGTCATCTTCATTAGTGGCATCATCATAGGTTGCCTCTTCCTCTTCCTCGATTTCATCAGTGATTTCTATATCATCACTTTCATCTTCGTCATCCATAGCAACAGCAACTTTATCTGAAGTATGCCTATCTCTTAAATCCCAACAACCATCTTCTAATAAAATAAATCTTTTGTCAGTGGTAAGAGTAGTATAATAATCAGCTATTTTAGTTTCAAATACACTATCAGGTAATTCTAACAATGTCGTTATATCTTTAAATAAATCCTTAGTACTTCTTGCGCCTTTTTGTTCTAATAATATATTAGTAATATCTTTATAAGATAATAATTCCCAGTCTTCTTTACTCATTTTATTTATATCCATGACATATCCTCCTACGATTAACATTATATGCTAGTAAATATTAATTTGCTTATAAAACAAATCAATAAAACTTATATCATTATTTGTAACTAAAATCAACTTGTTTTTACATTTTTTCTGGACAATTTATTCCCAAAATATTTAATAACAATATATTGATATCCAAAACCAATTTAGTAAGTACTAACCATGATTCTCTTAAATCATAATTTTCTTCATCTAAAACTCTGTTTTCAGAATAGAATTTATTATAAGAACTAGTTAATTTATAAATATAATCCGTTAATTCATTTAAAGATTTACTTTCATAAGCTTTAGTAATTGTACTAGATAAATTTAGTATATTCAACATTATGTCTTTATCATATTCATTTTTTATAGTTTTTATTATATTAAATACCATATTTTTTTCTTTTGCTTTATTAAGCAATGATTTCATACGAATAGTTGAATATAGAAGATAAGGACCGGTTTTCCCTTCTAAATCACTAAATTTGTTAGGATCAAAAATATAATCAGTACTTCTATATGGTATTAAGTCTGCATATTTTATTGCTGATATAGCAATTGTTCTAGAAATATCTTTTTTTTCTTTAGGATCAGTAATAGTTGGATTTAACTTTTTCAAAGTTTCTTCATTAACCAAATCTATTAAATTAGGTAAACTCATAACCCCACCATCTCTAGTTTTAAATGGCTTTCCATCCGTTCCATTCATAGTTCCAAATCCTAAAAACTGTAAAGAAGTATTTTCTTTAACTATTCCAGATTTATACGCTGCACGAAACACCTGATTAAAGTGCAGTTCTTGTCTATTATCCACTACATACCAAATTTCATCAGGATTAAATCTTTTCATTCTAGAATATATAGTAGCTAAATCTGTAGTTCCGTATAAATAGGCGCCGTCACTTTTCTCTAAAATAATTGGAGGCATTTCTTTATCATCAGAATCTTCTTTAACATCCATTACTTTAGCTCCTTCGCTAATATATAACAAACCTTTTTTATCTAACAGGTTTAACATTTCTGGAATAACATCAAAAGTTAAACGTTCACCTTCCCATAGTTCAAAAGTGGCATTTAATTCTTCATAAATTTCTTTTATTGTTTTAATAGATAATGATGATATTTTATCCCACAATTTACAATAACCTAAATGTCCTTTTTGAATTAAATACGTAATATTCCTTGCTTCATGTAATAATTCTTCATTAGCTTTAATTCTTGTACTACCTTCTGGATAAATATAAGACAAATCTTCGCTAGTAATTGGTAATTCAAAATCTTCTCCTTGATAATCACTCTTAAAACAAATTAAATTAGGATACCTATCTTTCATTTCTAAACAAACAATTCCAGCTTGAAGACCAGCATCACCTAAATGAACATCTCCTATTATTTCTTGTCCTAAAAATTTTGCCAATCTTTTTAAAGCTTCTCCTATGTTAGCACTTCTTAAATGCCCTACATGCAAGATCTTTGCTACATTAGCTCCACCATAATCAATAATTATCTTCTTTTTCTCTGGTAGATCGATATTATTATAAACATTTTCTATAGTTTTATTTGTACATTCTATTAAATACTCCTTACTAATACTTAAATTAATAAAACCACTTCCAGCTATATTAACATTTACAAATCTTGCATCTTTTTTTAATTCTTCTAATATTGATGTAGCAATTTCTCTTGGATTCTTTTTATAAATTTTAGCTAATTTCATAGCATCATTGATTTGATATTCTCCTAAATCAGGACGATTGGATACTACTAAAGTTACTTTTTCTATATCATAGCCTAACTTATTCATAATTATTTTTATATCATTTTCGATCTTTTTTATAAAACTCATCTTAATCACTCCTAAAAAGTCCATTCTAATGAAAAATCAAATTGATTTTGTTCTGATAATACATAGCTTACTATTAATTTGTTTTCTTCTAGATACTTAGATTTTACTACTAATGAAAGAGGCATTTTGCTATTCATTTTTTTCATATTTATATAACTTTCTCCGCCAGAGAAGTTTAAAACCAAAAACATTTCTTCATTTTCCCTAGTTAAAATTAAATTTGTAAAATCCACAAATACATCCGTTCCATTTTGTTCTTTATATATTAAAATTTTACGATCCTCATAATATATACATTCACCATCATATTCTGTAATTTGTTTATCATTTTTTAAAATATATTTACATCTACCTTTTAACATATTATCACCACCAAAATTACTAACACGAATTATAACATAAGTTAAAGATTTTTAACACATATTTTTATATTTTTATTACCATACTAAAATTAGAATTGATGGTGATGTATTTGAAATTTTTCAAAAAAATTTTAAAAATAACAATATTCTTAATAATTATTAGCAGTGCTATTGGTTTAGGAATATATGGATATCAACAAGTATCTACTAAATTAGAAATCAAAAGTGCCAATAATATTTCTTTATATGATAGTAAAGGAAATATGTATTTTCAAGGTAGTGGAACTAATGAATGGGTAGCATTAGAAGATATATCAGAAAATGTTATCAACGCAACAATTTCTACTGAAGATAAAAATTTTTATAAACATTTTGGATTTGATTTCTTAAGAATTATTAAAGCAGGATATACTAATATTATTTCTGGAGAAACTAAACAAGGGGCTTCTACGATTACTCAACAATACGTTAAAAACTTATTTTTAGATTTTGATAAAACCTGGGAAAGAAAATGGAACGAATTATGGCTCACTTTAAACGTTGAAGCACATTATACAAAGGAAGAAATATTGGAAGGATATTTAAATACGATTAACTATGGTCATGGAATGTATGGTATTGAAAACGCTGCTGATTATTATTTTAATAAATCTGCTAAAGATCTTACTTTAGCAGAAGCTTCTATGTTAGTAGGAATTCCTAAATCTCCGTCTAATTATTCACCTCTTGTTAATTTTGATATTGCTAAACAACGACAAAAACTTATATTAAGTGGCATGGTAAAAAATAAATATATTACTGAAGCAGAAATGAATGAAGCTTATAACGAAGAATTAATTTTAATAGGTAAAAAAGCAACTATTAATTCTGACACTATTTTATATTTTCAAGATGCTGTTTTAAATGAATTAAAGTCTATTAAAAGCATCCCTAGTTCATTTTTAGATACAGGTGGATTAAAAATATACACAACTCTTGATATGGATGCTCAAAATGCTTTAGAACAAAGTATAAAAGAAAATTTAGAAAAAAACAAAGAAGTACAATCAGCTGGCGTAATGATCGATCCTACTACAGGAAATATCATAGCTTTAGTTGGAGGAAGAGATTATTCTCTCTCACAATTTAATCGTGCTACAAAGTCAAAAAGACAAGTAGGCTCTACTATGAAACCTTTTTTATATTATGCAGCCTTAGAAAATGGGTTTACTTCTAGTACTTCTTTTACTAGTGAAGAAACAACTTTTGTATTTTCCAATGAAGATTCCTATTCTCCTAAGAATGCTAACGAAATATATGGGCATAAACCAATATCATTAGCTGCGGCTATTGCTTACTCAGAGAATATATATGCAATAAAAACGCATATGTTCTTAGGAGAGGATGTTTTAGTTGACACAGCCAAAAGATTGGGAATCAGTGAAAATTTACCAGCTATTCCTTCTCTACCTTTGGGTACTAGTGAAATTGGAATTATCGATATGGCTGCCGCATATTCTGTATTCGCTAACAATGGATATAAAAATACTCCACATTTAATAACAAAAGTGGAAGATGTAGAAGGAAATATTTTATATGAATTTAAAGAAACAGAAGAATTAGTTTTAAACCCCAGTTTAACTTATATATTAAATGAATTATTAACAACTACTTATGATGCTAATTTTATTGATTATAATTATCCAACCATTATAAATATAGCAGGAAGATTAAGTAGAAAATACTCTGTTAAATCCGGAACAACTGCAACTGATACTTGGACAATTGGATACAACCCTCAAGTAGTCACCGCCGTATGGGTCGGATATGATGATAGCAAAACAATTGAAGAAGATTTATATTCTTCCACTAAAAATATTTGGGCAGATACGATGGAATCCTATTTAAAAGATAAAGAAGAAAAATGGTTCGAAATGCCAAGTAATGTTGTTGGAGTTTTAGTAGATCCTATCTCAGGAACTGCCGCTACTGAGAAAACTACAAAAAAAAGGATTCTATACTATTTGAAAGGTACAGAACCTACAGGAGAAGAAATGGTTTTTGATGAAAAATTAAATAATTAGTATATCAGTTCAGCCATATCGCCAGTTTTTAAAAAATTAGCATTTGCATCGTCTGTATCTAGATGTAACTCCAAAATTCCATTTGGAGTTTCTTTAATATATACATCATTCAAAATAGCTGTTTTTTCTTTTCCAACTTTTACACTAATTTTGTCAATATTTTCTAAACCCAATTCCATTCTTTCGCTATGATTTAAATGTAAATGTCTATTAGCAACAATAGCACACTTTTTAGTTATTACACCTTTAGAACCAATAATAGTAATTTCACTGGCATCACTCAATTCACCAGAAGTTCGAATCGGGGGGGTAATTCCTAATAAATAACAATCTGTTTTAGATATTTCAACTTGAGTATATTTTCTTATAGGACCTAGTACACGCACTCTTTCAATAGTAGCTTTTGAAGTTTGAATTTTTACCAATAAATTAGATGCGAATTCTCCCGGTTGCACTAAATCTTTTACCTTTTGTAATTCAATATCTCCAAATAAAATATCATAATCCTCTTGACATAAATGAATATGACGATTAGATACTCCTATTTTAACTTTCATTTATCTTCATCCTCTCTATTACTAGTATACCATAAAAAGTAATTTTTTTTATTAATAAACATATTATTTAATATGAAAAAGAAAGGACGATTTTATGAATGGAAATTATCAAAATTTAGGATTTAATACAAATAAGCCAACCTATATTCCAAATCAAAATACTCAACCACCATATACTAATTTTCCTAATTCGGGGACAAATCAAAATCTAGATATATCAAATGATCAATTTCAATACGCATATAATATTTTAAATAATAACCCTAATCAAATAGCATCATTTTATATGTCTTATCCAGATTCCGTTGAATGGCGCGATCGTATTTTTACAGGAAGAATAGTACACTCTACTAGAGAATATACCTTATTAAAAAATGAAGAAACTAACGAATGGTATGTTCTTCCATCTATTTATTTAAATTATGTTATATTTAATGAAGAAGTAAATATGTAACAAAGAATGATTGTATCATTTCTTTTTTTTTGATATAATTTTTTTAACATAGAGGTGATTATATGATAATTTCTATAATATGTGGATGCATTGCTTTTATAGCTATCATAATACTAATTATAAAATTAAAAAGTGATAAATTATATGTATATAATACAAAAATACAAGAGGCAGAAAATGAAATTCAACTGTTATTAGATAAAAAAATGTCTCTTTTAAGTGAAATCCATCAACAACTTTCAGAACAAATAGAAAATATCAATTTTAATTATTTATGTAATTTAGAAGATATAAATGATGATGAATTCAAATTAAATTCTATATTAAATAATGCCTATAGCGAATTAAAAGATTTCTTAGAAAATAGGCATAGTTTTATTCCAGAAGATAATACTAAACATTTAATCGATGAATTATATCGAATAAATATTGAATGCATAGCCACTAAAAACTACTATAATGATAATAGTATTATCTTAAATAATAAAATCAAAAAATTTCCTAATAATATAATTGCAAAATTTAAACATTTACATAAAAAAGAATTATATAATGATCCTGTAGAAGAA
This sequence comes from uncultured Bacilli bacterium, assembly GCA_944371905.1. GTDB lineage: Bacteria > Bacillota_I > Bacilli_A > RF39 > UBA660 > RGIG3091. The sequence continues at coordinate 20,840 of CALVYA010000006.1, forward strand.
GAATTTGAAATATTAAAAAAGAAATAAAAATTAATCCTTTATTTCCCAATCAATCGGCTTTAATCCATGCTCTGTTAAAAAATGATTTGCTTTAGAAAAAGGTTTACTGCCAAAAAAGCCATTATGTGCAGATAAAGGTGAAGGATGAGCTGATTCAATAATAAAATGTCTTTTGTTAGTGATCAGTTCTTTTTTACTTCTTGCATAACTACCCCATAAAATAAACACAACCGGTGTTTCTTTTTTATTTATAAGTTTAATAACTTGATCAGTAAATATCTCCCACCCTTTTCCTTTATGAGAAGCAGCTTTATCTTTTTCTACAGTTAGTACAGCATTTAAAAGTAATACTCCTTGTTTTGTCCATGACACTAAACTTCCATTATGTGGAATTTCATATCCTAAATCATCATGTAATTCCTTAAAAATATTTACTAATGAAGGCGGTTTTTGTACCCCTTTTTTTACTGAAAAACATAATCCTTCTGCTTGATTTTCACCGTGATATGGATCTTGCCCAATGATTACTACTTTAATATCGTCAAAAGAAGTATAACGAAAAGCATTATACACTTCGTTAATCTTAGGATAAATAATTTTAGAATTATACTCTTTTAAAACAAATTTTTCTAATTCCCTAAAGTACTCTTTATTATATTCATCTTTTAATAAAAGATCCCAATCGTTACCAATCATAAAACTTCACCTAGATTTATTATATCATATTTATTTAACTTTTTTTCTTAGTTTAAAAATAGCATAAATATTGATAATTCCCATTATTGCTATAAAAATATCAACAATGTTCCATAAAAACATAGAATTAACAAAACTTCCTACTATTAACAACACTATCGTGATCAACTTTAAAATCCATATATCATTATTAGATACTTTTCCTTTTAAAAATTTTAGACTATTCTCACCATAATAATATCCTGAAATTATTGTAGAAAAAGCAAATATAAAAATAGTAACAATAAGAAGCCAATCACCAAAAGGACCTAAATGATAATTTAATGCATATTGAGTTAATTCAATTCCATTGATATTTAAAAAAGTTATATCATTATAATCACTTAGCATTATTATGAAAGCTGTTAAAGTACAAAGAACTAAACTAGTAAAATAAATTCCAGTTACTTGAATCATCCCTTGTCCTTTAGCATCATTATTATCAACAGTAGAGGCTGCTATAGCTCCGCTTCCAATCCCTGCTTCATTCGAAAATATTCCTCGTTGAAAGCCTATAATAAAAGGAGTAATAAATCCAACTCCTAACGATTTAGGATTAAACGCTTCTCTTACAATTAAAATCAATACCTTGGGAAGATCATTTATATTGAGTAGTAATATATAACAAGATATTACTACATATAAAATACCTATAAAAGGCATAATTTTTGAAGAAACATCAATGATACCTTTTACTCCCTTAAAAATAACTAATCCTGTTATAATTGCCACTAGAATACCAGTAACTGTAGGCGCAATACCAATTAAATTATTAAAAGACTTAGAAATAGTGTTAGTCTGAATAGTTAAAAATCCAAATATATAACAAACAAGAATTAAAACCGAATATAATCTAGCTAAATGAACTTTTTTTAATCCTTTAGAAATATAATAGGAAGGTCCTCCTTGATTAAATCCATCTTTTTTTTCATGATATAATACCCCTAGAAAACTTTCAACATAAGCATTAGGCGCTACAATTAAAGTAGAAATCCACATCCAAAATATTGTTCCCGGTCCACCAATATAAATAGCTAAAGCTATTCCCGCCAAAGATCCAACTCCAATTCTAGCAGCAAGAGTTAACATCAAAGTGTTAAAAGGAGATATTTTTTCAGTTTTAGAACCTTTAAAACTTTTAATCATCCCTTTTATATTAAACTGAATAAATTTTAGCTTTTTTGTAAAATATAGCCCACTAACTATTAATAAAACAGTTGTAATTCCCCATAAAAGTTTATTTATTTCTGTTAAAATAATAATCACCAATTAATTTTATTAAACAATACATTTAAATATGAAAAAAGTGATGAATTTCATCACTTCTATTTATGATATTCTTCATTATTGTTTATTTTGAATGATCGATATATTTGTTCTAGTAACATTACTCTAAACAGTTGGTGAGGAAAAGTAAAATCTGAAAAAGACAATCTATAATGGGCAATATTTTTTATATTAGTTGATAATCCATAAGAAGAACCAATTATAAATACAATACTGCTAAAATTATTAAAAATAGAATTAATTTTTTTTGCAAACTCCAAGGATGTAATTTTACATCCTTCAATCTCTAAAGTAATTACATAATCTTTTTTATCAATGAATTTTATTATTTGCTCTTCTTCTTTTTTTAAAATATTAGAAATATCACCTATGTTAATGTCATCAACTTCTATTATTTTAATTTTAGTATATTTACTAATTCTTTTACAATACTCAAAAACTGCTTCTTTTAAATAATTTTCTTTTAATTTTCCAACACATATAATTTTTATCATTTATACCTCGATCATTTTTGTTTCCTCATTTTGATGAGTAACAATCATTTCGTAATTTTTAAATTGTGAATTTATTAATTCTTCCTTTACTTGAGTTAATGCTAAATCATAAGTATTATTATTCTCACTAATATGAGCTAAAAATATATATTTAGTATTACTACCAATTACTTTTGTTAAATATTTACCAGTATAGTGATTAGACAAATGACCTTTATCACTAATTACTCTTTGCTTCAAATGATAAGGATATGGTCCATTCATTAACATTTCTTCATCATGATTACTTTCTATAATATAAATATCTTTATTAATAGTTAATTCATGATATTTTTTATTTATATATCCAGTATCAGTAATGTATACCATGGATACTCCATTATTTTCAATAATAAACCCATAAGAAGGAACATCATGAGAAGTCTCCATAAGTAATATATTGATATCTCCTATTTCAAATTGTTCATCGACAACGACAATAGATTCAATAGGTATTATTTTTACCAAATCATAAAGTAGCTTTAATGTTGCATAAACTTTTAATTTGTATTTTTTTATAATCTGTGCTAACCCCTTAATATGATCACTATGAGTATGAGAAATTAATACTCCATCTAAAGTATTGATATCAATATTTGACAACTCTAAACTATTTTTTATATAGGTAGAACTTACTCCAACATCAATCAATATCTTTGTATTCTGACTCATTACTAAAGTACAATTTCCTTTAGAACCACTGGCTATTATTTTTACTTTCATTATAGGAAACGCCTCGGATTTACAGATACTCCACCCAAGAATGGATACCCATAATATATTGCAAAATGTAAATGAACCCCTGTAGCGAATCCAGAATCACCCATCGTTCCTATCAACTGTCCACCTTCTACTATTTGTCCTTTAGACACTCTAATACTGTCCATATGTGCATAGACAGAGTAATAGCCATTATTATGATCAATATATACATAATTACCATTAGTACCAGTATAACCAGCTTGTACTACCACCCCATTATTAGCTGCATATATAGGAGAACCACGTCCTGTACCCGAAATATCAAGTCCTTCATGCAATTTTCCCCAGCGCCATCCATAAGTACTCGAAATAATGTATGGCCTTGCTGTAGGCCAGAACCAAACTTGTAAATTTCCAACTCCTGACACTTGTTTTTGACCTCTAATAATTATTTGATCAACTTTTGGCTTAATAACCTCTTCTCCAGCAGGTAACGCTTCTACTATATCACCATTTACTTTTTTAACTTTTCTTGTAACTCTACTTACACCATTAACTCCTTGTTGTTTAACTATTTCAGTTCCAACTGCCAATGTTGGATCATCCTCATATATAGTCGTATAGTGATTGTCCTCAATTGATACCACATGATCTTCTTCCACTAATCTAAACGCTGGTTTTATAATCCCAAGAGTTACTTCTTGCCCTGGATATAATAAATTATCAGCACTATTAAATTGTTCGTTAGCAATTAAAAACTCTCCTACAGATAACTTATTATTAAAGGATACTGATTCAATGGTGTCTCCTTCTTTTACTGTATATTTTTGTTGTTCATCTAAAGTTCCAAATAATAAATATTTACTTAAATCTTCTACCGTTAAAAATATTTGATCTTTAATTGAAATGTTTGATTCTTTAATAATAATATCATTTTGTAAATAAATATCTTCTATTAAAGTGCCTTCATCAGTTATCTCTTCTTGTTGATCATTTAAAAATTTTTCATAACTCTCATCATCAACAAATGCACCCATTGCATTATCAACAGCTTCTACAAAAATATCTTTATCCAATACATTAACACTAACATCTTCCGTTTGTTTTGTTCCTTCTTCTGTCATTTCTTCAACACCTTTAATAGTAATTTTATAACCCTTAATAGTGAAGGAAGATTTGTCTTTAATCTCATCATAAATAGCAGCTGCACTTTGAACTTTTTCATTATATGTTACTTCTTTAACAATATCTAGATTATTTGGAATATACACATTATCAACATCATATTGATTCTTAATTGTTTCTTCTTCCTTATTAATATAATCTTCTAATTCTGCTTTGGAATATATAAGACCAATTGATTTCCCATCTAGATAAACTCGATACACTTCTTGTGGATCCGATGTTTCACTAGAATTAAATAGAAAAACGCTAGAACTCATAATTAATGCTATAATTGTATATAAAATAGTTTTAGGATTCATAAGAATCACCTTGTCCTTCTCTTTGATAACTTAAAAACGTTGAAGTATCTCTTTTAAATAACAATTCTATAGTTGCAGTAGGACCATTACGATGCTTAGCAATAATAAATTCACTAATACTTGTATTGGCATCTATTGCTTTTTCTTTATTATAATAATCATCACGATATAAAAACGCTACAATATCCGCATCTTGTTCAATAGATCCCGATTCTCTTAAATCACTCATAATTGGTCTTTTATTCTCACGAGCATCTACAGCACGTGATAATTGAGCTAAAGCAACTACAGGAACATTTAATTCCATAGCCATGGTTTTTAAAGATCTAGAAATATCTGATACTTCTTGTTGTCTATTGGCTCCATAATTAGTAGAAGAAGAAATTAACTGCAGATAATCAATAATTACAATTCCTAATCCTTCTTCACTACTAGCTAGTCTTCTACATTTTGATCTTATTTCTCCAATAGTAATTCCGGGCGTATCATCCATATACATCTTGGCATCAGATAATTGACTAACTGCTTCGTTTACTCTTTTCCAATCCTCATTCATAAGTTTTCCAGTAGCTAATTTTTTACCCTCAATTTGACCAAGAGAACTTAACATTCTTGATGCTAATTGTTCTGCGCCCATTTCCATATTAAAAAGTGCTACCGTTTTATCAGTATTAATAGCAATATTAGTAGCCAAATTTAAAGCAAAAGCTGTTTTTCCCATTGCTGGACGAGCTGCAATAATTATCAACTGATTTCCTTGCAGACCAGTAGTAATATTGTCAATATCATACCATCCAGTAGGAATACCTGTAATATCTCCTTTTAAAGCTGCTAATTTTTCTAAATTAGCTTGGGTAGAATCCAATACTTCTTTTATTGTTTTAAATTCTGTTGATCTTCTATTTTTAACAATTCCTAAAATCTTTCGTTCCGCTTCATCCAAAGTTTCATTAACATTTCCAAAAGATTGATATGCATTCGTTGTAATATCAGTTGAAACTTCAATTAATCTTCTTAATATAGCAGCATCTTCAACTAATTTTATATAATATTCAACATTAGCTGCTGTAGGAACACTTTCTAATACTTCGGATAAGTATTCAACTCCACCAACTTCATTTAATAAATTCTTATTTTTTAATTCCGAAGTTATTGTTGTTAAATCAATCGGTTTTTTATTTTCATTCATTTCTTGAATTACATTAAAAATTAAAGCATTATTATGATAGTAAAAGCTTTCTTTAGTAAGAGTTTCGCATGCCTTTTCTAACGCATACTTAGATAAAAACATTGCGCCAATGACTGATTGTTCCGCTTCAAAATTATTTGGTACATTTTTATTAGGCATGGCTTCACCTCCTATTTTTGTAATTTAACTTTTATTTTAGCAAAAATATCCTTATATAAATTTATTTGAATTTCATGATAACCTAAACTAGATATAGAATGATCAAATTCTATTTGTTTTTTATCAATATTATATCCTTTATGTTCTAACTCATCTTTGATTTGTTTAGCACTAATACTTCCAAAAACACGATCATCTTTTCCGGTTTTAACAATAAAATTAAGTTCAATTTTTTCTAGATTTTCTTTCATTTTTTTTGCTTCTTCACGTAATTTAGTGTCATTTTGACGTTGTTGTTCACATTCCCGATTATATTTTTCTAAACTACCTTCAGTCAATTGAACAGCATAATTATTTTTAATTAAAAAATTTTTTGCGTATCCATCTTTAACTTCTTTGATATCTCCTTTTTTTCCTTGTCCTCTTAAATCTTTGGTAAATATTACTTTCACAACCATCCCTCCTCAATTATAAAATTTTTATAATACCTAATATCTCATTTTCTACTTTGTTAACTGATGTATTACTAAGCTTAGCAGCTGCTTCATGTACATCTCCACCTCCGCCTAGCATACCTAATATTTGTCCAACATTTATTTTTCCCATTGATCTAGCACTAACACCAACTTTATCTTTATCAATTTTAGCAACCACAAAAGATGCTTCTATTTTATTAAAAAATAATAATGTATCTGCTGTTTTAGCAAGTTCTTCGCGTCTAAATATTTCAGTTTGTGGTCCCTTAGTTATGGCAATATTATTAATAATTTTTACATTAGTAATCATCTTTTGCCTTTTTATATATTTCTTTAAATCCTGTTTTAATAAATACTGTACTTTTGTAGGTTTAGCACCACAGGTAGTAAGATAATATGAATAATAAAAAGTATTGCTATCTGTTTTTAAAACATAATTGTTAGTATCTAAAATAATTCCTGATAATAAAATTGTTGCTAAATAACTATCAATAACAAAATTATTTAATTTAAGAAATTCAGTCATCATTTCACAAGTACTAGATGCTTCGTTATCAATAATTAATAGTGAATCATGAATTGTACCTTCTCCTTCTCCATGGTGATCTATTACAATTTTGTTATCGAACGCTTGATTCAAATTATCATTTTGTAATAAATAATCTTTATTAGTATCTAAAATAATTAATAGACTTCCTTGATTTTTTAATGTGATCGCATGCTCCCCTTTAATAAATTTAATAGTATCAGATACTTCTTTAATCACTTTAGATACAGCTTTTTCTGTTCTAACATCATCAACAATAACATAAACTTCATTTTTCTTAGTAGAAACGTAACTATACATAGATAAGCATCCACCTAATGCATCTAAATCTAAATCTTTATGTCCTACCACAAATATACTAGATGCTTTTTCAATCAATTGATTTATTTTTTTATATTGCTCTATTATTTTCATAAACCTCCTGCTAAAACCCCACTATAATTATACATCAAAAAAGAGATTATGTCATTAAGATACCTCTTCTTTTTGCATAAAAAATATGATAAATAGATGTTATTTATCATATTTAATTACAAACTCTCTAAACGATATTTTCTAATAACTTTTGTTTTAACATTACCAAGTACAAATCCTATTATCATTGCGATAATAAAATATAAATGAATAATTCCATTATTTATCATTCTTAAAATTTCGAAATATAACAACGTATTAATTGTTATAAAAATCAAATTTGTTACTACTCTAAGTATTAATTTTCCACAAAATAAATGCTTATAAAATAAATTAAACATAAGAGAAAAAAACATTCCAAAAACTAAAGAAAAAATTAGTGATTGAATTTGAATTTCTAAATTCATTATTTAAATAACCTATTAAAAATACTATTTTCTTTATCTTTAGTTTTTCCCTCTTCTGCATATGTAAAACTTTTAATTAAACCTTTGATGGATACATTACCTTGCATCGTATCTAGCTTAATTAATTCTAAATCCTCACCTTTAATAATTAAATATCCCATTGTAGTTTCCATAAGGAATTCTTCACTATCAAAATTATCAATTTTCTTTACTCCTGTTATTATTATGTTTTTTCGTTCAATAACACTGATTCCATGATTGTAATTAGTTATACTATTATCTGTCTTGTCCATATTAATTCCTCCTAATTAACTATACGAAAAAAGAAAATTAATATGACAAAAAAACAACTTAGATAAGTTGTTTTTTAGCAATTATTCTTCAGAGGGTTGATCAGCATTTTTATATGCTTCAAAAATAGCCTCTTCAAACAATGCGCGACCCTCAGGATTAATTGGATGTGCTATATCACGATACCCTCCTGTAGCTGTTTTTCTACTTGGCATTGCGATAAATAGTCCATTATCTCCTTCAATAATTCTAATATCATGTACTGCAAAACTATCGTCTATTAATACAGACGCAATTCCTTTCATACGTGAGTTTTCTTTTTCAATTTTTCGCACGTTTACAGATGTAATTTTCATTTGCCTATCCTCCCTCTTAAAGTATGTGTCATATTTACATAACTTTATAATATGATCTTATACTAAAATATAATAAAATGCAACTTTTTTCTCTATTTATCAACAAAAATCTCTAAACTTTCAGTTAAAATATCTGTATAACTAAAAGACCGAATCTTTGCATTATCATCATCTACTCTAATTAGAAAGACATAATTATAAGTATTTTCAATTGTACCTTTAAACACTTCAGTTTGATTTCTGCTGCCATTAAATTTAAAATTTAATAATTTCCCTTTATTTTGTTCTAAATCATTTTTTATTTTTTCTATATTCATCTTGGATACCCCGTATACATAGTACCATTAGTTATAATCCCCCCGATACCTTCTTCTTTATATTTAGTTTTATCAATTATTTTAAGTAAATCAATAGGTTTACTTTTATCAGATAAAGCAATAGAAGAAGCAATAATGGCTGGATCTAAAGCATGCAAGTTAACTCTTTTAGGACTACTTGCAAAATTTGCCCCTGCTTTAATTAATTCTTCATAATCCGATTGACACGCTCCAGCAATGATAATTAATTTATCATGAGATTTTTCATAATTTCTAGCTTCTTTTACAGCATCTACAAAATTTTTACTATTTTTATAACTATTAATATCACTTATTTTTCCATTTTTCTTATAGAAAACGTCATGACCTGTAATCACTACAATATCCGGTTTTAAGTCCTCTAAATATTTTTCTATTTCAAGAGGTATTTCTTTTTCTTTTAGATTAACTCCATACGCCATTATTTTTAATTTTTTATAAAAATTCATACATCGTTCTAAATATTCTGTATCACCATCAAAATGTAAAATTTTACCTGGCAAATAAAAATATTCGTTACGATCTAAATCTATGGAAGTACTTATTCTATCAATAAGTTCATTATCATCTATTCTAGCATCTTCCACAAGTTTTAAGTCATCCATACTACTATCAGCATACAATCTTATATTAAGTCCTTTCAAATATGCGACTTTATCATTTACCTCAATTATTTTAAAAACAATATCATTATTATAAGAATTTCTAGTTACCAGATCTCCAACTTTAAAAAACATATAATCATCCCCAGATAATTATATGTTTTTTATTTATAATTATTATAAGTTATTACTTAAATCAACAAATATATTTAACGATAATTGTTCTGCTCTTGAATTTAAATCAAATCCATATTGTTTTAATATCTGCTCGGTCTTATCCAAATTATATCCTTTTAAATTGTTACGTAAATTTTTTCTTTTTTGAGCAAAACTATCTCGTACTAATTTATAAAATTTATTCAAATCCTTTACTTTCATTTTTTCTTTTTTGCATAATTCTAATACTATACTATCTACATTAGGTTTAGGAATAAAAACATTACGGCTTACATCCATTACTTTGGTTATATCAAAATTATATTGCAAGAAAACACTTAAAGAATTATAATCTTTTGAATTAGGTTTGGCGTTAAAACGATCTCCTACTTCTTTTTGAACCATAATAATAATTTTATCTACATCTATCTTATCTTCAATAATTTTAGTAATAATAGGAGTAGTAATATAATAAGGTAAATTGGCAATTAAATACAAATGATTGTACTCATATTGATTTAGTATGTCTTGCAAATTAACTTTCAAAAAATCCTCATAAATAATTTCAACATTATTATATTCTTTTAAATTATTAGATAAAATATCTCTTAAACTAGAATCTATTTCAAAACAAACTACTTTATCTGCAATCTTACACAACTTATAAGTTAAAGAACCACTCCCAGGTCCTACTTCAATTACTAATGATCTTTCTTTTATATTAGCTCTATTAATTATATTATTAATAATATTTTCGTCAACAATAAAATTTTGACCAAATTTCTTTTTAAAACTGAAATGATACTCTTTTAAATTATTATTAACTTCTGTTGGTGAATATTTCATACTTACTCCTTATAAAATAAAAGTACATTCCTGTACTTTTACCATCCCCACCTTATGATTTCATAAGTTACATTTTGTCTTCCTATAGAACTAGAAGTTCTTTCGCTAGGCATTAATAAATCCATTAAAGTTCCTTTAATTGCACCACCGCGATCTAATACTACAGCGGTTATTTGTTCTCCAAGTCTTCCTCCGGATATTTTAACTACCGTTCCGCAAGGAATATTGCCATCCGCAGCAACTATTCTTAATGTTCCATAGTCATTATCTTCAAAATATATATTTCCATTTCTAACATCATTCCTTGGAGGACATGATACTTTTCCAGAACATCCTACACAATCCGGACCATAGGCAGTCATTGTACCTTGAAATATTACTGGATTAGTTTGACCATATTGTAATATTTCTGATATATTATTAGCATAAATTGTTTCTACTACTTCAGCATTATATTTAGAAACTAAATGTACAGCTTGAATTGAATTAATACTACTTACATTATAAGTAATTACTTCTTCTTTTGTATTACCACTAATTATTATAAAAAACATAATAATTAATATCAATATTACGCAAAGCTGGTTTCTGATCATATATAATATATTTTTCATACTTTCTCCTCGTCTTTACAAAAATATAATAACACACTCAAATTTTTAAGTCAAATATTCTAATTACATTAGAAGAGGTAATCTTTTCCACTGTTTCAATGGATATTTTTTTACTTTCGGCCACTTTTTTCGCTATAATAGGAATATATTTTGGTTCATTTATTTGACCTCTAAAAGGTTCAGGAGTTAAATAAGGACTATCTGTTTCCAAAACAATATTTTCCATTGGAATTTGTTCAATAACAGAAGATAGATTACTATTTTTGAAAGTAATTACACCTCCAATTCCTAAACAGTAACCTAATTTTGTATAGAGCCTTGCTACTTCAAGACTAGCAGTAAAACAATGGATTATACCTTTTAAATTATATTTTTCTAACAAATTATAAGTATCTTGAAAAGCATCTCTAGAATGAATAACAACTGGCATATGTAATTTTTCTGCTATTTCTAATTGATTAGTAAACAATTTTAATTGTTGATCTTTGTTATCTTTTCCATAATAATAATCTAACCCTATTTCGCCTATTCCTATTACCTTATTGTTAGTTTTAACCACATTTTCAAGCCATAACAAATCATTATCACTAACTACATTAGCTTCACTAGGATGAAATCCTACAGTGACATAAACATTATCATATTTCTTTGTGATTTCTAAAGCATCTAATATTGCTTGTTTATCGCAACCACTAACAATTAAGTATTTCACATTATTGTCATACGCTTCTCTAATTATTTTTCCTACTTTATCATCATTATTCATATGTAAATGGGTATCTATTAACATATTCCACCTCTTATATTAAATATATTATATCAAAAAAATAGATTATCATATTATATAATCTACTTTTCGTTAATTTCTTTTAGTTTCTCGTCTTTATTAATTCGTTGAAATAATGGTTGTGGATCATTTGTATTATAAATATTATTATTTTTATATTCTCTTCTATTATCACTGATATTTAATTGCTTTAAAATATTATCGCTAGTACTAGGTAAAAACGGTTTTAAAAAAATGGCACAAACTCTAATGGATTCTAATAAATTATAAATAACTGTCATTAATCTTTCTTTATTATTATCTTCCTTAGCTAAAGACCATGGCATAGTATCATCTATATATTTGTTGCTCTTTCTCAATACCTCAAAAATTTCATCCAAAGCACCACCTATTTCCAAGCGACTCATTTTATCATCTACTTTTTCATCTAATAAATTAATACTATTAATTAAATCCTTATCCAATAAATCCGATTTATCTAAATATTTAACATTACCATCAAAATATTTGTTCGCCATAGTAATTGTTCGATTAACCAAATTACCTAATATATTAGCTAAATCACTATTAATTCTATCAATTAATAATTCATAAGTAAGACTTCCATCATTAGCATAAGGAATTTCATGCAAAACATAGTATCTAATAGCATCTACACCGAACCACTTTACTAAATCATCTGCATACATAATATTTCCTTTGGATTTACTCATCTTATCATTTCCAAATAACAACCAAGGATGCCCAAATATTTGTTTTGGAAGAGGTAAATCCAATGACATTAAAAAGCAAGGCCAATAAATAGTGTGGAATCTAATAATATCTTTACCTATTAAATGCAAATCTGCCGGCCAATATTTTTTAAATTCTTCCGTAGGATTATCTACATCGTACCCAATGTTAGTAATGTAATTAGTAAGAGCATCTAACCAAACATATATAACATGTTTAGGATCAAAATCAACTGGTATCCCCCACTTGAATGAAGTTCTAGAAACGCATAAATCTTGCAATCCTGGTTTAATGAAATTATTAATCATTTCGTTCTTTCTAGAATCTGGTTTAATAAAATCAGGATGATTATTATAATATTCGACTAATCTATCTTGATATTTAGACAATTTAAAAAAGTAAGCTTCTTCACTAGCATAATGCACTTCACGCCCACAGTCAGGACATTTACCATCAATCAATTGACTTTCTGTGAAAAAAGATTCACATGGAGTACAATATAATCCTTCATATTTTCCTAAATAGATATCCCCTTTATCATACATCTTTTTAAATATTTTTTGTACTGTTTTTTCATGATTAGGATCTGTCGTTCTTACAAAGCGATCATAACTAGTATTCATAACATCCCATATTCTTTTAATCTCTTTTGCTACTTTGTCTACATACTCTTGTGGAGTAATTCCTTGTTCTCTAGCTTTAATTTCTATCTTTTCCCCATGTTCATCAGTTCCAGTTTGAAAATAAACATCAAACCCTTTTTGTCTTTTATATCTAGCAATAGCATCTGCTAATACAATTTCATAAGTATTACCAATATGAGGTTTACCTGAAGTATATGCTATAGCAGTACTAATATAATATTTTTCCATATTATTCCTCCTTATTAGTAGATCCAAGTCCACCTTTTCTTTCGTTTTTTATTTCTTCTTCATTATCTATGGTTAAAAATTTAATAAATATTCCTTGGCAAATAGCATCGCCTTTTTTTACAATGTAATCTTTATCTCCTTCATTTTGTAATTTTAACCAAGCATGACCTTCATTATTAGGATTATTATAATAATCACTTTCAAAAATTCCAATTTGATTACACATCCGTACATTATATTTAAACCCCATACTACTTCTAACGACTAACATTAACATCTCGTCAGTATTCATATTGAATTTTATTCCAGTTGGAATCTTTTTAGATTCATTTGGTTTTAAAATAAAATCATATAAAGAAAAAAAATCATAACCAGCACTATATTTTGTACTTCTTTTTGGTAATGAAAAATTATTATATAATTCTTCATCATCACTACAGTCTTTTTTAAATTGCTCAAAACTGATTTTTTCAAAATATCTAGGCACCTTTATCAACCTCCAAAAATAAAACACAGATAAAACCTCCTTAAGGACGAAATATCCGTGTTACCACCTTAATTCATAGAAAAACTATGCACTCAATACATTAACGCTGTCAACGTATTAGCCTACATATCGACTAATAAGACTAAGGAACCATCTTCTGTAATACTTACACTTTTTCCACCAACCAAAGCTCTCTATTATAAGTTAGTTACATCTCTTTCCCTCAAAGTCATAATAAATATGTATTTTATTATAACATCATTATTCCTATTCTTCAATATGTTTTCCAAAAAATTGAGAAGCGATTTGTGCAGTCTTTATTTCCAAACTACTTATTTTATCATCCAAAGACAAAATTATAATGAGACCAATAGAGTCTCCATTGGAAATAATAGTATTAATAACATAACTGCAATACTCTTGCTTTTCATTAATAATACTTACTTCTTTCATTTCTTCTTCAACAATATTACTTCTTTTATTAATACACTCTTCTAAATAACTACTAATAGGTTTATTTAAATATTCTTTTTTTAGAGTACCTGCACATGCTATTATATTATCTCGGTCTGTTATTATAATATCTTTTTTTAATGCGTTATAAATAGAATCAACATATACTTCAGCAAAGTGTAATAAATTATTCATGGAAGAATGTTTTTTTAAAGCAACCATATCTTTCTCAACAAATATTTCTAATGAGGTACCATCTTTAATTCCAAGAGTTCTTCGTATTTCTTTAGGGATTACAACTCTACCTAAATCATCTATTCTTCTAACTACTCCTGTTGTTTCCATAGCAAATTACCCTCTTTCTTTCACACATTAGTATTTGTTGTGAATTAAAAATTATACCTACTACCAGTAAATAATTTTTTATTTACTACATAAATTATAATCTCTTTAGGGGTATATTTCCTTTGGTAAATTTTACCATTTGTAGTGCAAAAAAAAACTCATAATGAGTTTATTTCAATTCTTGTAAACTTTTAATTTTAACACTTTCCTTTTTTATAATACGACTCTTGTCTAAATCTAAATATTTCTTATACGCCTCATCTGCCATGTTTTTTAAAGTTTGATTTCGATGTCTACTTTCACTACTAATTCTATTAAATAATACTTGAGAAAAATTTATATTTATAGTTGTTAAAATATCTTGATGCATTTCTTCATTAACACAAGAATACGCGTTTGTTAATTCATTATATAAAGATATTTCTGTTTCCTCTTTGATTGTTAAATTTAAATTTTCTTCAAAAGGAAGTTCGTTGTTATCTATTTGTTTGTTATATTCTTTTAAAAATTTTTTAGTATTACTTACTTTATTTTCTTGATTACTAATGTAATCTTTATTGCTGTCTCGTTTTTCATTAATTACAATAATTGTACTTTCTAACATTGAATTTTTACTGTTATTTAAGATATGTTTTATAACTTCATCATCTATATCTACAGAATATTTATCATAAATTTTTTTCAAAGAAGACAATAATTTGGCTATTTCTATTTTTATAATATTTTTAGTCGCTAATTTAAAAGTATCAGCATTATTATCTAAATCTAATCTTAATTTATCAAAAAACATTTTTTGATGTTTTTCACTAAATATTTCATCAATATCTATTTCTACATTATTATTCATAATAACACCTATTTCTATTCTTAATAATTTAATCTTATCAAATATATGTTTAATAGTCAACCTTGACTCTATTCATTAAAAGTTATTTTATCAAGCAATTCCACTAAATAATAAATATAATGTTTATTCAATTTTAAGATATCAAGAATAATAATTAAATGATTATTTTTGAACATAAATCTAAACATATTAGAAATTTTATATGCCTCTTCGAAGACCTTTTCTCCATCAATTTTATTAGAATACTCTTCATCAAAAATTAATTCAATAAAATTCTTAGTCTCTTTAACACTATCTACATGTTTATCTTTAGCTAATTTTTCAAACCATTCTTCATACATATAAATAATTAAATTATCATCCAATTTACCAAATCGATCTTCTAATTCTAATTTTACTTCTAATAATTTATTATAGGAATCAATTTCATTAATTTTCTTATGTATTTCAATTTTTAATTCATTTTCTTCTACATAGCTATCTTCAATATGAGTATCAACTTCGATTAATGGTTTAGTTTCGTTAATAACTTCTTCTTCCACAGATTCCCCTTTTAATCTTTTGATTTCATCATTTAATATTTTTAAATATAAATCTATACCAACATTATCAATAAATCCGGCTTGCTCACTTCCTAAAACATCTCCGGCACCTCTTATAGATAAATCACGTGTGGCAATAGAAAATCCACTTCCTAATTCGGTAAATTCTTTAATAACTTTTAATCTTTTTACAGCGGTCTCTGTTAATACTTTATTTTTATTATACATTAAATAGGCATAAGCAATTTTATCACTTCTTCCTACTCTTCCGCGAATTTGATATAATTGACTAAGTCCAAATCGATCTGCGTCAATTATTATTAATGTATTAACATTTGGAATATCAATCCCTGTTTCAATAATCGTTGTACATAGTAACACATCATATTCATGATTAATAAATTTAATCATAATATCTTCTAATTCTTCTTTATTCATTCTACCGTGTGCATAAATAATCCTAGCATCTGGTACTAACTTAGAAATTTCAATTGCCTTATTCTCTATTTTTTCTACACTATTAAATAATAGAAAAACTTGACCATCTCTAGACAATTCTTTATAAATAGCTTCTTTTATTAAAAAATCATTTTCCTCGATAACATAAGTTTCAACAGGATATCTATTAACTGGTGGAGTTTCTATCAAAGATAAACTTCTAATTCCCATCATTGACATTTGTAAGGTTCTTGGTATTGGTGTAGCCGTTAAAGTAAGAACATCAATGTTATTCTTATACTGTTTTATTTTTTCTTTATGTACAACACCAAATCGCTGTTCTTCATCGATTACTAGAAGTCCCAAATTACTAGGTTGAATATCGTTACTTAAAATACGATGGGTTCCAAATAAAATATCAATTTTTCCCGTTTTTAAATCGTTTAAAATTTCCTTTGTACGTTTAGATGAAGTAAATCTATTTAAAACTGCTATATTAACCGGGAAATTTTTAAATCTTTGAATAGCATTATTATATTGCTGATTTGACAAAATTGTAGTAGGGCATAAATATAAAACTTGTTTTGAATCAGATACTGCCTTAAATATAGCCCTAAAAGCTACTTCTGTTTTTCCATATCCAACATCTCCACATAGTAATCTATCCATAGGATGAATTGATTCCATATCAGACTTTATTTGATTAATAGCTATTCTTTGATCTGGCGTTAATTCATATTGAAATTCATCTTCAAATATCTGTTGTAACTCACTATCGACACTAAATGCATATCCCTTTTGCATCTCACGAGATGCATATAATCTAATAAGATCGGCAGCTATTTCTTTTACCTTATTTTTTACTCTAAGTTTTGTCTTAGCCCATTCCGTACCACCTAATTTATGAATTTTAGGTACTACTCCTTCTTTTCCCGTATATTTACTTATTAATTCGATCTTTTCTACTGGAATATACAGTTTATCTTTTCCTTCATAAAGAAGCTCTAAATAATCTTTTTTTAATCCGTTTTTAGTTAAAGTTTTAATACCATTATATATACCAATACCATGAACATTATGCACTACATAATCCCCAATATTGAGATTACTTATATTTTTTATCCTTGTCGAATATTTAAATGTTGTTTTATATTTATTCTTATTAGTGTTAGTGTTAAATAATTCTTTTTCAGTTAAAACAATATAATCATTATATATAAAACCCTGATTAAGATATAAATTAACGATATTCAATTTATTTTCAATAATAGAATCATTTTCTACTTTTACATATTCTAAATCAATGAATTTTATAAAACTTGTAATCTGATAATCTTTAAGACATACAATTACAGTTTTTTCGTGTTTTAAATTGTCAATAATATAATTTCTAATTGCTTCTACGTTTTCACGAAAGGAACCAATCGTATGAACATCAAATTTCACATTTTTTTTATTATTAAAATTCATTATATCGGAATCAATTGTATTATATAAAGTACAATCATAAGGAATTTTATCTAAAGTAAACATTATATTTTGTGTAGTATTTAAATCATTCCTGCTAAAATAATCATGTATATCTTCTTGTAATTTTTCGTAGCTTATTTTTAATTGTGAATAATCCTTTACTATTACAATTGGGTCTTTAATATAATCCAAAATATTTTCTGGATTATCAACAATATTAAACCTTTTTTTAAATTCATTTTCTTCATCAAAAATTTCACTATTAGGATAAATAGTGACTTCATTAATAGTTTCAATTGATTTTTGGGTTGTTGTATCAAAAATACGTATTGATTCTATTTCATCGCCAAAAAATTCTAAACGAACAGCATTAGGTAAACCTAAGGGAAATATATCTATAACAAAGCCTCTTATTCCCATATCTCCTGTTCTAGTCACAGTTGTTTCCCTAATATATCCAATATTCAATAATTTACTTATTAATTCATCTCTATCAATGGAATCTCCTGTTTTTAAATTAATAATATGATTAGAATAACTCTTTTTAGAAGGTAAATATCTCAAATAAGAATTTAAATGAGTAATAATAATATGTCTTTTATCCTTCATTAGTTCGTTTAACGTTTCTAACCTAGTAGTCTTTAATTCTGGACTAGTAGCAATAGAAGCGCTAGCTAAAAAATCATCCATTGGAAATAATAAAGCATTATTATCATAATTATTAATAGAATTTACTAACTTATTTGCTTCAAACAAAGTAGATGTTATAATAACAATATTTCTGTTATTTACTTTTGATAAATTAGAAATATATAGACAAAAAAAGTCATCCGTCATGCCATATAAACTAACATTATTCAAATCCATACTATAATCTAACTTATCAAATAAATTCATATTATCACCATCATTTCCTATTATATTTTGACATTAATTTTTCCATATCCATTTTAAAAAAATCATCAATTATGTTACAAACTATATCTATGTTATTATTAAAAATTTCCATCGTTTGATTATCAATCTTAGATAAAACATAATCTTTTGTATCTATGGCTTTATTGTTAGAAATACCAATTCTTAATCTTGAATAATCTTTAGTCTTCAACATTAATTCTATATTTTTTAAACCATTATGACCACCACTACTACCAGAAGGTCTTATGCGTATTTTTCCTGACTCTAAATTTAAATCATCACATATTATAAATATATCTTTTAATTCAATATTAAAATAATCAATATACTTTTTTATTACCTCCCCCGATAAATTAATATAACTTTGTGGTTTTAATAAAATAGCTTTCTCATGATTAATGAGTAAATCACAATATAATCCATTGAATTTTTTTTTATTTATAATCACATTTTTCCTTTCAGCATATTTATCAATATAAAAAAATCCTATATTATGTCTTGTTTTATCATACTCATTACCAGGATTACCTAGCCCTACTATTAATTTCATCTATTCACATCCTTTATGATATTCTTTATAAATATCTGATTTTGTCGTTTTTCTATCGCGAGCTACTAATTTCATAGCTTCTTTTTCGCTATATCCTAAATTAATATAATTTTTAATATGATCTATTATACTAATATTATCATAATTAGAATTATCCTTATTACCTTCCACTATTATGACAAATTCTCCTTTTATTTCGCCTGTTAATTCATTTATCACTACATCTATTTTACCTCGATATATTTCTTCATATATTTTAGATATTTCTCTACTTATCGATATTTTTCTATTACCAAATATTTTTTTTAAAGATTTTAAGGTATCCATTATTCGATGAGGAGATTCATAAAAAATTAAAGTATATTTAAAATCTTTTAATTCTTCCAACTCTTTTTCTAATTTAGATGTCTTAGAATTTAAAAACCCATAAAATAGAAAATGATTCGATTCAATACCAGATGTTATTAAAGCTGGGATCAAAGCTGTAGCACCAGGTAAACCAATAACATTATGACCTTTATCTACAACATATTCTACTGTTTTATAACCTGGATCACTAATAATTGGTGTCCCTCTATCAGTAATAATTCCAACATCATATCCTTGATCCAAACAGGTTAAGATTTTTTCTTTTACCACATTTTCATTAATATTATTACAGCTAATTAATTTTTTCTTAATATTTAATTGATTTAATAATAATTTAGCTACTCTAGTATCTTCACAAAAAATTATCTCTACTTGTTTTAAAATATTTATTGATCTTAATGTTATATCTTCCAAATTTCCTATAGGAGTTGGAATTAAATATAGTGCATTTTTACCACTATAACTTTTTTGACTCATAAAAACCTCCTAACTAAAATATTTAAGAACTTCTTCACTGTATGTACCATCATGATTATGAACTATAATTGAAGGCATAATTTTCATACCTGGATTGCCTCCTTTTTTTCCCTCTATTAAAACAATATTAGACTCTTCACCCAGTTTTGGATAAATTAATTGAATTTTTTTAGGCTCAATCTTATATTTTTTAAATAAAGAAATTAATTCTATTAATCGATCACTTCTATGTACAATCGCTAATAATCCGCCATTTTTTAAATACATACTAGAAATTTCTATAATTTCTTCTAAATCAATTTTTAATTCATGTCTTGCTATAGTTTTATGAATATCTTCATTAATTTTACTTTTTTCCTGCAATTTAAAATAAGGAGGATTAGAAACAATAACGTCAAAAAAACCATATTTAAAATATTGGCCTATATTATGAACATCATCATTTATTAATTGAATTTGATCTTGCAAATGATTTATTTTAATACTTTCTTGTGCTAGATCATAAATATCCTTTTGTATTTCTATTCCAAATATATTACACTTCGTTCTTGTTGATAAAATTAAGGGAATAGGTGCATTACCTGTACCTATATCTAAAATGTTTTTAGTATCTTTATTTATTGTTACAAATCTAGGTAATAGTACTGAATCAAGTGAAAAACTAAACCATTCTGAATTTTGAATTATTCTCAGATTTTTATATCCAATTAAATCATTTATTACTTTCATACTCTTCCACAAAAATTTCTGTTAATATTTTATCACTTGATTCAATAGTAAATGTTTTTTTAAATAAATTATGTGATACAACTTTTCCACTCAAATTATTTACTTTGATATAACTACCTAAATCTGGATACTTTTTTTTCATTTCGCTATATTGCTCATCTTCATAGTTAAGACAACATAAAAGTCTTCCACAAATACCATTAATTTTACTTGGATTTAATGCTATATATTGATTTTTTGCCATATTTATAGATACACTATTAAAATCCGTTAAAAAACTATTACAACATAAAAATCGTCCACATGGTCCTAAACCACCTATTTCTTTAGCTTTATCCCTAACACCAATTTGTCTTAATTCAATTCTAGTTTTATAAATAGATGCTAATTTTTTTGCCAATTCTCTAAAATCAATTCTTTCATCAGCAACAAAATTATAAATTAATTGATTTTTATCTAAAGTAAAATAAGCCCCTATAAAGTTCATATTTAAATTTAACTTTTTTGCATTTTTTTTGGCATCATCTAAAGCTTTCACACTTAATTTTTGATTTTTAGCATTTTGATTAATATCTTCCTCATTAGCTAATCTTATTATTTTTTTTAGTGGAGTAGTTAAATGCTTATCTTCCATTGATTTAACGTTCGTAAATACTTCACCAAATTGAACACCTTTTTCTGTTTCTACTACTACTTTATCACCTTTTTTTACATCTAAGGAATTTCTTTCAAAAAAATACAATCTATTTGAACTTTCGAATTTTACTCCTACTACTTCATTCATACTACTCAACTCCAAACATAGAAATCATCAATTTATCAACTAGTAATTTTAAATTAATATTAAAATCTAATGAATCAATTATAAAAATAAGCCCATTTATTCTTCTTTTTATATCAATTATTTTATTGTTTTTTATAATTTTGTCAAACGTTTTTTGTATTTCATCATCATTGTCTACGGTAAGTATATTCAACATAATCCGTTCATATAACTTTATAACTTTTTTTAAAAAAGATTGTAATTCAATTTTATCTTCGTACTCCGAAAATTTTTCTAATATTTCAATAGAAGCTAGCATTTTTTTAGTTTCTATATTATGAATAAATTCGATAGCATCGTTATAATCATTATCATCTTCATTATAATTATAACTCAAGTTTATAAACTCACACCGTGATACTATCGTATCCATAACTTTATTTTTATTTTCTGTAATTAATAAGGCAATAATATCCTCATCGGGTTCTTCTAAAAACTTTAGCAAAGTATTACCTGATGATTTATTTAAGTTCTCTGCATTTTTAATCACATATATTCTTTTATTGTTATACGATGACTTTGCTTTAAATTCTTCTTTTAAATTTAATATTTGTTCTTTTTTTATCCACTGACCTTCTGGTTCTATGATTTTAAAATCTGGATATATTCCTTCCATTATCAATGTATCAATATTATCAACAACTTCTTTTTTTGATAATATAATCTTAACTATTTTTATTATTATATTAAAATCCGAAGTTTTTAATAAATAAGCATGTCCAATATTATCATTACTAAAATATGTTTTTATTATATTATCAAAATCTAACATTATTACCTCCATTAAAATATTAATATGAATGAAAAAACCAATAAAATCATCGCCGGTATATCTAATAAAGTTACTAAAGCTATAGTGATATAATTAATTGGTACTATTAAACCAAACTTAATAGATATTAAATTAAAACTATATAAAAGTACTACTGCAAAAATTAATTTTTTTATTAACTTTGTTATCATTTTTATCCCTCAATCTAATTTATGAGGATAAAATCATATTATTCAATTTCTTTTCTATCAATTAATGCTCTTTCTAAAGTTAATGAATCAATATATTCAATATCAGCACCTAAAGGAATCCCACTAGCAATTCGCGTAACCCTAACATTTAAACCTTCTAAAACTTTTTTTATATATAAACTAGTCGTTTCTCCTTCAATACTAGGTTTAACTGCTATTATTATTTCTTCGAAAGATGCATTTTCAACACGTTTTACCAATTTCTCTATTCCAATATCTTCTGGATTAATTCCATCTAAAGGAGATATTAAATTATCTAAAACATGATAATACCCTTTAAAAGAGCCAATTTTCTCAAATAGAAAAATACTTCTACAATCTTCCACAATACATAATGTTTTGCTATCTCTAGAACTAGAAGAACAAATATTACAAATGTCTTCATCAGTAATATTAGAACAGATAGGACACTTATGTAATTTTTGCCTTGCCTCAATAATAGACTTTGAAAAAAAATCAGCTTTTTCTTCATCAATACTTAACATGTAAAAAGCTAATCTTTCTGCTGTTTTTTCACCAATTCCTGGTAACAATTTAAATCCTTCTATTAAATCTTTCAAACTTTCAGGATACATAATTAAAATAGACCTGGGATATTACTAAATTTTCCCATTTTTTCTTCTGTCATATCATCAATCTTTTTTAATGCTGAATTAACTGCTACCACGATCATATCTTCTAGCATTTCTATTTCGTCTTCTTGTATTGCTTCTTTGGTATTTATTTTTATTGATTTTATTTCCTTATTTCCTTTAATTTCAACTTGTACTAAAGCATTCTCTCCAGTAAATATTGTGTTATCAATTTCTTCTTTAGCTTTTAACATATCTTTTTGCATACTTTGTGCCTGTTTCAATAAAGCTTGCATATTCATAATTATTCTCTCCTTTATTTTATCTCTATATCAACTGAATCAAACAGTTCATATATTTTATTATCAATAATTTCTTGATCTTTCCTAACTTCCTTTTTAGAATTATTATCAGTTAATACAATGTATTTATCATCTATAATATTATATTTTTCATTATTATTCAATTTTTTTATATATTCAGTTCTTGCTTCATTCCATTCTGAATCTGAAATTGCTACTATATGATAGTTTAATTGCAAATAATCATTTAAAATCTTTTCTATTTTCTTATATTCTTCATTCAATTTATCTGCAAGGGACGAATAAAGATAATCTATAACTACATATTCATTACTTGCTACTACCGGAGATCCATCTAACAAATTACATATAATAGCACCATTTTCTTTATCAAAAGCATAATTTTTCAATTCTAACCATTTATTTTTTATATTATTTAAAAATTCTTTATTAGCATTAACAAAAGTATTATTGATTCTAATAGTTTTAAAATCGGCGTTTGAAAATTTATTTGTTTCTTTCAAATTTTCTTCTTTTACTATGGTATCATTTTCTAGTTTAATAGGATCAACACATTGCTCTTCTGTCTTTTTTTCAGAAAATATTTCCCGGGAAATATTTTCTATATTATTCGCTATATCTAATAAACCCACTTCAAAAATTATTTTTTTACTAACAGAACTACTTTTCATTTTGTCATATATCTTGATCATTTCAGATAGTAAATCTTGCAATTCTTTATTTCTATCTTTCTTAATAAAAATTCTATCATCCAATTCTTTTATAATATCTTCTACTATATAAATTAAATCATAGTTATTTTGATATAATGTATTCACTCGATCAATAGAATTGATAATATCTTTTGAAAGTATTAGATCAATCAGTGAAATAATCTCTTTTTTTGAAGGTTTATCACACACTGTTCTAACATCTTCCAATTCTATTTTGCTATTACAATAAGAATTAATTTTTTCTAATAAACTCAAAGCATCACGCATACATCCGTCAGAGGAAGAAATAATTTCATCTATTGCTTCATTCGAAATTTCTATTTTTTCTTTATCACATATTTCTATAATTCTATTTTTCATATCGATAGAAGATATTTTTTTAAATTCTAGAACTTGACATCTAGACAATATAGTAGATGGTACTTTCTGAATCTCTGTTGTAGCTAATATAAATATAACATGAGATGGAGGCTCTTCTAATGTCTTTAACAAGGCATTAAAAGCGCCAATAGATAACATATGTACCTCATCAATAATATAAATTTTATATTTTAAAAAAGAAGGAACAATATTAATTTTACTTTTTAACTCTCTTATTTCATCGACTCCATTATTAGAAGCAGCATCAACTTCAATAATATCTACACATTCTTTTGACGAGGAATTAAGACACGAATCACATTGATTACAAGGATTCAAATTGATTAAATTTTCACAATTAATTGTTCGAGCAAATATCTTAGCAATACTTGTTTTTCCAGTTCCCCTTGGTCCAGTAAATAAATATGCATGCGAAATATTATTATTATTAATAGCATTTTTTAAAATCGTAGTTATTACTTTCTGACCAGAAACTTCATCAAAATTAAAAGGTCTATATTTTCTATATATTGCTAGATGACTCATTCAAATCCCTCCATAAATATTGTAACACAAATCACTAGTGCAATAAAGGTTTATTTTATGGTTATAATGATAAAACCTACGCAAAATATTTCCCGGGAAATATTTTATCGAACAAAAATACGAACATTTTTATAAAAAAATAAAATACAATTTATAGAGAAAATATAAAAAATCTTTCAATCAAATGAAAATTTTTAAAAATGACATTTCTTATAAATTTAAAAGATATTATAGATAAAAAATAACAAACAAATCATTTGTTTAAACATATGTTTTTTTTTACTATTAATCAATAACCTTAAGTCATACTTTATTGTATAAATATTATGATTATACATACAAAAATCAAAATTCTAAATGAATTTATTTTATTAATTCTTCCTATTTAATATCTTGTATTTATTTTTATATTTTTTCACAATACAATTAAAATATTATCAATCATTTCATAAAATATTTTTATTATTAAACTAAATAAAATATTTCCCGGGAAATATTTTATCAAACAAAAATACGTTCTTTTGTTTTGCTTTACCATTAACTTTGTTTAAACAAGATCTAACATTTAAAATTTTTGTTTCACGTGAAACATAGTAGTTTTTAATATAGTTTTTTTAATTTACTGATATAAAATAACAATTATATTCTATATTTCAACAATTTCGTATTGTTAATTTATTTAAAAGTTTTCTATCACATCACTTTGGCTATTTTTTAATATGCAACCTTGCTTTAACGTTTCACGTGAAACATCAAAATATTGTTATCTTTAATATATATTATTCTACTAATTTATTTATATAAAGTAATAATTAAAATTTATATTTTAATAGTATTTACAAAAAAATATTTCCCGGGAAATATTTTTTGTAATATTACTTTATTAGATAATTTTATAAAAAATGTTTCACGTGAAACATAATATATTATCTTTTATTATTAAAAAATTTTTTTATAATACTTGAACATTCATCAGACATAATGCCTCTTTCTATTATAACTTGATGGTTATAGTTATTATTTTGTAATATTTGCTCTATTATTTTTCTGTTATCTGTAATATTTGAATCGCATCCATAAATAATTTTACTTATTCTTGCCTGTTGAATAGCACTGGCACACATTGGACACGGTTCTAATGTTACATAAATAATGGTATCATTCAGTCTCCAATCTTTTAATTTTGCACTTGCTTTTTCAATTGCAATTAATTCTGCATGACGTGTCACTAACTTTTCTTTATCTTTTTGATTATAAGCTGATGCAATTACTACATTATCTTTAACAATTACAGCTCCTACTGGTATTTCATCTTCAATATCAGCAAATTTAGCTTGTTCTAAAGCTAATTTCATAAAATACTCGTTATTATACATAATATCACTCCATAAAAAATAGCGCACATAAATAGGAATTGTTAAGGCTGCTATCTTCCGATCCTGACCTGGTTCCAATATATTTATTGCGCCATATATAGATTAATATATTTTTTTTATTTTTGCAAGTTTAAATTATAAAGTTTCCTCAATTTCTTCTTCATGTTCGATTGTATTAGCTGTAGATACTTTTTGCTCTTCTTTTAAATTAATTAAACGAACACCCTGTGTATTTCTACTTAATAACGATATCTGCTCAACAGCAATTCTTATTACAATACCATTATTAGTAATAATCATTACATCTTCATCTCCTGTTACAGATTTCAAAGTTACTATATTTCCATTTTTTTCGGTAACATTTAATGTTTTTACTCCTTTACTTCCCCTATGGGTTAAACGATATTCTTCAATTGGGGTTCTTTTACCATAGCCATTTTCTGTTATTACTAATACTTGTGAGCATTCTTCAACTACTTCTGCTCCTACTACAATAGAATTATCACAATTAATTCCTTTAACTCCTGAACTGCTTCTACCCATGATACGAACTTCTGATTCATGAAATCTTACTAATCTACCATCGCTAGTACCAATAATTATTTCATTATTACCATTAGTCTTTCTAACAGAAATTAATTCATCATTATCTTTCAAAACGATTGCTTTTTTGCCATTATTTCTTATATTATCAAATTCTAATAAAGAAGTTCTCTTAACTAATCCTTTTTTTGTTATGAAAGCTAAATATTTAGTTTCTTCATTTTCATATTTAATAACAATCGTGGAGGTAATTTTTTCATCTTTTTCTATTGGCAATAAATTAACAATAGGTAATCCTTTAGATTGACGATTAAATTCTGGTATTTCATAACCTTTCAATCTATAAACTTTTCCATAATTAGAGAATAATAAGATATAATCATGAGTTTTCATAGGAAGAATTTTTTCTGGGAAATCCTCTTCGTTTGTACCCATACCCCTTATACCTACTCCTCCTCTATTTTGAGTTTTATAAGTATCCGCTGGCACTCTTTTAATATACCCCTTATTAGTTAACATAATTATCGAATCTTCCACAGGAATTAAAGATTCATCTTCTATATAATCAATTGCTGAGAGATCAATTGTAGTTCTTCTATCATCACCATATTTATTCTTTATTTCTATTAATTCGTTTTTAATAATAGTTAAAATACGTTCTTCCTTTGATAAAATATCAGTTAAATCAGCAATTAAAATCTCTAATTCTCTTAATTCAGATTCTATTTTATCTCTTTCTAAACCTGTTAATCTTCTAAGTCTCATTTCCAAAATAGCCTTAGCTTGAATTTCAGTTAAATTAAATCTAGATTGTAATTGCTTACATGCTTCATCATCATCAGTAGATTTTTTTAATAATTGTACTATTTCATCAATATTATCTAATGCTATTTTTAATCCTTCTAAAATATGTGCTCTTGATTTTGCTTTATCTAAATCAAATTGGGTTCGTCTTATAATGACAACTCTTTGATGTTCTATATATTTTTCAATCATATCCTTTAAAGATAAGATTCTAGGTTGTCCATCAACTAATGCTAAAAAATTGATTCCATAAGATGATTGCAGTGCAGTATGTTTGTATAAATTATTTAGAACTACATTTGGATTAGCATCACGTCTTAATTCAATAACAATCTTAATACCATTACGATTAGATTCATCTCTTAAATCGGTTATACCGTCTATTACTTTTTCCCTAACAAGCTCCGCTATACGGGTTATCATATTAGCTTTATTAACCATATAAGGAATTTCAGTTACAATTATTTGGCTTTTTCCACCATGCATTTCTTCGATAGTTGCCCTAGATCTAATTGTTATTATTCCTTTACCGGTTTCATATGCCTTTTTGATTCCACTATTACCAAGAATTATAGCACCAGTTGGAAAATCAGGTCCTTTAATATATTGCATTAAATCCAAAACAGTTAAATCAGGATTATCAATAAGTGCAACGGTTGCATCGATAACTTCTTTTAAATTATGAGGAGGAACATTCGTTGCCATACCAACAGCAATACCTGTCGAACCATTAACTAATAAATTAGGATACCTAGAAGGTAATACAACTGGTTCTTTTTCTTCTCCATCATAATTCGGTGTAAAATCAACAGTATTTTTGTTCATATCGCGAACTAATTCCATACTTAATTTCGACATCCTAGCTTCAGTATAACGTTGTGCCGCAGCACCATCACCATCTATAGAACCAAAATTTCCATGACCATCTACAATCACATATCTATAGGAAAAATCTTGAGCCATTCTTACCAAAGCTTCATAAATACTTGAGTCACCATGAGGATGATATTTACCCATAACATCACCAGTAATACGTGCACACTTTTTATATGGTGAACTAGCTGTTGCACCTAATTCATTCATACCATATACAATACGTCTTTGAACAGGTTTTAAACCGTCTTTAACATCAGGTAATGCTCTTGATACAATAACACTCATTGCATAATCAAGAAATGATTGTTGTATCTCTTCTGAAAAATGTAAATCTTTTAAACTATCTGCCATAATATCCCCCTCCTATATATCAAGATTTTGAACAAATTTTGCATTTTTTTCAATAAATTCACGTCTTGGATCTACTTCTTCACCCATTAACTCAGACAAAACTTGATCCGCTTTCATAGCATCATCTACTGTAATTTTTAATAAAGTTCTATTTTCAATATTCATAGTTGTTTCCCATAATTGTTCAGCATCCATTTCTCCTAAACCTTTATATCTTTGAATAGTTACCTTTACACCTTCTGGGATAGTTTTCATATATTCATCCTTTTCCTCATCAGAATAAACATATTTTGAAACTTTATTATAATCAATTTTATACAAAGGTGGTTGTGCAGCATAAATATATCCACCCTCCACTAAAGGTCTAAAATAACGATAGAAAAAAGTTAACAATAAAATTCGAATGTGCGAACCATCAACATCAGCATCTGTCATAATAATAATTTTGTGATAACGCAACTTAGAAATATCAAATTCATCGCCAATACCAGTTCCAAACGCAGTTATCATAGAACGAATTTCATTATTAGCAAATATTTTATCAGTTCTTGCTTTTTCCACATTAAGAATTTTTCCTCTTAAAGGCAAAATAGCTTGCGTCCTACTATCACGTCCTGATTTTGCAGAACCCCCCGCTGAATCTCCCTCTACAATATAAATTTCTGAAATAGATGCATCTTTAGATGAACAATCAGCAAGTTTTCCTGGTAAACTAGATACTTCTAAAACATTTTTTCTTCTAGTTAATTCACGTGCTCTTTTAGCTGCAATTCTAGCACGTGTTGCAGTTATTGATTTTTCAACAATTATTTTAGCCTCATCTGGATTTTCCAATAAAAATCTTTCAAATGACTCTGAAAAAATCTTATCTGCAATACTTCTTACTTCAGCATTACCTAATTTTGTTTTAGTTTGTCCTTCAAATTGTGGATTTGGATGTTTAAGAGAAATAATCATTGTTAATCCTTCTCTTACATCTTCACCAGTCAGTCCTTCATCTTTTTCTTTTAACATTCCGTTTGCCAATGCATATTTATTTAAAATTCTAGTTAGTGCTCTTCTCACACCTTCTTCATGAGTTCCTCCCTCTGGCGTTGTTATATTATTAACAAATGAATAAATACTAGAATTAAAACTTTCATTGTACTGTAATGCCACTTCTAAAGAAATGTCATTTTCTTCTCCTGTTATATCTAAAATAGTATTATGTATTGGAGTTTTATTTTTATTTAATAACTGTACATACTCAGTTATACCACCTTCATATAAAAATTTGTCACTTCTATCTTCAACTCTATCATCCACTAAAGTAATAAGTAAACCTCTATTTAAAAAAGCTAATTCTCTCAATCTTGTTTGTAATACTTCATAACTAAATTCTGTAGTTTCTATAAAAATTTCTGGATCTGGTTTAAAAGTTACAGTAGTTCCCGTTCGGTCCTTAGAACAAGTATCAACTATTTTTAAATCTGAATCAGGTTTACCACCATCTTCAAACTTTTGAAAATAAACATTTCCGTCCTTATAAACTTTTACTTCTAACCATTCACTTAAAGCATTTACAACACTAGCCCCTACTCCATGAAGACCACCAGAAACTTTATAACCTCCTCCTCCAAATTTTCCACCTGCGTGAAGTACGGTATAAATAGTTTCAACTGTTGATTTACCAGTTTTAGGATGAATACCTACAGGTATTCCTCTTCCATCATCTTTAACTGTAACAGAATTATCTTTATTTATAATTACCTCAATATTTTTAGCATAGCCTGCTAATGCTTCATCAATAGAGTTGTCTACTATTTCCCATACCAAATGATGTAATCCTTTTTCACTAGTAGAACCAATATACATCCCTGGTCTTTTTCTTACTGCTTCTAAACCTTCTAATACTTGGATAGAAGAAGAATCATATACTTTATTTTCGTTCATTATAATCACCCTTATCTATAATTTTGCCATTTTCTACTTTGAAAATTGTTGCATTTTTTAATAATTTATTGCTTATTCCTACAGTGTCATTAGCTGTAATAATTACCTGAATATTATCCTTAATATAGTTAATTATTCTATTTTTCTTTTTTTTGTCTAATTCACTAAAAATATCGTCTAAAAGCAAAATCGGTTTAGTACCGGTAATTTCCTCAAAAATCGATATTTCTGCTAACTTAAATGCTATCATTGCCATTTTTTGCTGTCCTTGAGAACCATATATTTTTATATCATTACCATTGATTAAAAAATGATAATCATCTCTATGAGGACCATATAAAGTCATACCTGCTACTATTTCTTTATTATAGTTAGTGGAATATTTATTTTTCAATAATTTTTTTATTTCCTCCATAGATTTATCTATAATATCTATATTAGATTCATAAGTAATGGTTAAGTTATCATTAACAGTTAAATTTTTATATATCAAAGAAATATTTTTATTAATTTTTCTAATGAATTCAATTCTTTCTTTATATATATAAGCAGCTCTTTCAATCAAATTATCAGTAAGTACATCTAAATATCTATAATCACTTATTCCATTCGTATACATTAACTTTAAATAGTCATTTCTCATTTTCAATATTTTATTATATTCATTATAATTCTTGATATATTGCTGATATAATTGACTTATTTCAATATTTAATAAATCTCTTCTTAAAGAAGGGGCACCTTTTATAGTTTCTATATCTTCTGGAGAAAACAAAATAACGTTTAAAGTACTCACATAATCTGATATTTTTTTCACATTTGTTCCATTGATAAATACTTTTTTATCGTTATTTAAAACTGAAATCGATATTTCTTTTGAATACTTACCTATTTTTAAAGATCCCTTTATTTTATAACTATCACTACCTTTACGTTTAAGAAACTCATCATAATTAGTTCGATACGATTTGGTAAGGGCTAACACGTATATACTTTCTAATATATTTGTTTTTCCTTGAGCATTATTGCCTATAAAAATATTAACTTTATCATTTAATTTAATATTACATTTAGAATAATTTCTAAAATTTATTAAATTAATTTTAGTTAAAATCATTTAAATCCCCTAAAAATGCCCATATAACCACCTTTACCTATAACCATAGTCCTCTATACATACATTTATATTATAGCACATATTTTTTAAATAAAAAAGAAAAAAGAGGTCACCCTCTTTTATTTTTTCGATATTCTTTTCGTTATCATAGCATCTAACATACCCGCTCTAAGTAATTGATTTTCAAAAGATAATTTAGAAATATCAAATTCTTTTTCTATGCCATTTTGAAATATCACTTTAGTATTATTACCTATTTTTTCTCTTTTTTTTACATAATTATGATTTATCCAACAGCAATCTTCACTAGTATAAGATTTTGTCGGAAAAAAGATTATTTTTTCTGATTCTTCAATAAGAAGTGGTAATTTATAACTAAAATTTAATATCTTCTGAGCAGCTTTAATTCTACCATCATATGTACTACCATAATACTCACAATTTTCTTCCATAATGTTAAAAGTAGAAGAAGGTATTAAATATTCTTTTGTTAATTCTATTACTTTCGTATTTTCTGAATCGATTGGTATTAATGCTATAGTTTCATCATTAATCTCATATGTCATAAAGTATCCCCCCATTTCTAATTTTTTGTAATTTAAATTACGGGGATTATTATAATTATATTTATTGTCGAATTATGTCGAAATATGACGAATTTTGCATTTTTTTAATAAGTTCTTATAGGTAATACTAGTTGTTCAAGTGTATCATCTTCTTTTCCACGAATAATAATTGGTTTTATTTCTCCAAATAATGATATCTTAGCATAACTAGTTTCAAAAGATTTTAATGCATCCATCATATATTTAGCACTAAATGAAATCTTGATTTCTTGATCATTATCTTTTTCAATTTTCATTTTTTCTTCTACTCTACCTATTTCAGCAGAGGAAGATTTTACTAATAATGTATCTCCATTAACTTCAAAAGTAACAACATTTTTTTCCTTATCAGAAGTTAAAATACTAGCTCTATCTATAACATTATATAATTCGTCCAAATTAGCTGTAAAACTTAAAATAGGATCTGTTGGCCATAAATTTGATGTATTTGGATAATTTCCATTAATTAATCGTGATTGAAATAATAGATTATTATATTTAAACAATATTTTATTATTAAATATATGCATTTCTATATTATCCTCACCAAAATCTAATATTTTATTAAATTCTATTAAATTTTTACTAGGTACTACAAAATTATAATTCTCTTCGGCTATTTTATCTAAATTTATTGTTTTTTTAGCCAAACGATAAGAATCTGTAGCATTACATTCCAATAAATCCCCTACTATTTTAAAATTAATTCCTGTTAAAACAGGTCTTGATTCATCTGCTGATGTGGCAAATGAAGTTTGATTAATAAGACTGTGGAAAATTTTATTATTAATATATATTATTTTTTTACTTTCTTCTAATGAAATATTAGGATATTCATTTTTGTTAATACCATTTAAATTAAATTCACTATTTTCAGTGTATATAATTATTTTTAATTCATCTATTACTTCAATATTAATAAATTCGTCAGGTAACTTTCTTACAATATCTAATATGTACTTACCTTGAATAATAATACTACCTTCTTTTTCTATAGTCATATCTTCGTTTGTTGGTATAAATGTTTGAATAGTAATATCATTATCTGAAGCTGTTAATGTTAATCCGTTACTATTTAATTCGAATTTAATTCCAGATAAAATGGGAATTAAGTTTTTAGTAGATATAGCTTTTGATACTTTGTTTAAACTTTCTAACAATATTTCTTTTTTAATTTTTAATTTCATATTTATTCCTTCTTTCTTTATTATTATTTTTATTATTAGAGTGGAAATTGTTGAAAACTTATTTTTTCTCTAATATACAAATGATTTTATAAATTTATCCTGTGGAAAAATAGTTGATAAGTGAATTATTTAATCTCTTTTTCTAGTATTTCTATAGTTTTAGACAAATCTTTATTTATTGAAATTTCTCTTTCAATTTTTTCACAGGAATGCATTACTGTTGAGTGATCTTTTCCTCCAAATTCAATTCCAATTTTAGGAAAAGATTCGTCTGTTAATTTTCTACATAAGTACATAGCAATTTGTCGTGGAAATGATATATTAGAATTTCTTTTTTTAGATTTTAAATCATCAATAGATATTTTAAAATATTCTGCTACTACCTTTTGTATTTTGTTGATATCATTTTTTTCACTTATGCCTTTATTAATATAGTCTTTTAAAGCTTCCATTGCAAGATTTAAATCAATTTCTGCTCCCATAATGGTCGAATATGCAACTAATCTTGTAACAGAACCTTCCAGCATCCTAATATCACTACCTAAATTGGAAGCCATATATTCAATAACTTGCTCTGGAATATATTTATTAATAGCTTCCCCAGCAATTCTTTTTTTCAAAATAGCAACTCTAAGTTCAAAATCTGGGGGATATATATCAACAGGTAATCCCCAACAAAATCTCGTTCTTAAGCGATCTTCTAGTATTTTTAAATCATCGGGAGAACGATCAGAAGAAATTATTATTTGTTTGTTATCACCATACAAATTATTAAATGTGTGAAAAAATTCTTTTTGTGTTTCTGTTGCACCACCTAAATATTGAATGTCGTCAATGATGAGAACATCAATATTTCTATACTTTTGCTTAAAGAAGTCAACATAACTAAAATTCGTTCCAGATTCATCTTTCTTATTAATTCCAATAAAATCAGATACAAATTGTTCACTAGTTACATATAAAACTTTTTTATCAGAGTTTTTAGTAATATAATTTCCTATTGCATGCATTAAATGAGTTTTACCCAGTCCACTGTTTCCATAAATAAATAACGGATTATACATTTTTCCAGGATTTTCCGCAACTGCAAGAGCAGCTGCATGAGCAAATTTATTACTATTTCCTACAATAAAATTATCAAAAGTATATTTTGAATTTAAGTTTGTATTTAAATATAAATGTTCATTATTATATAAACTGTTACTGGTATTTTCCACATGATTGTGAATATTATTTTCTTCTTGAAATTCATCTTCAATGTCTTCTTTTAATAATAATTCAATTTCTATATTTTTTCCCGTTAATTCTAAAAATGAGTTTTGTAACATTTCCTTATAATTTAATAGGATATGATTTTTATGAATAGCATAAGGAACAATAATTCTAGCAGTTCCATTTTTTATGTCATACAATTCTGTTTCTTCAAACCAAGTTTGGAAGGACAATGAATTTATTTCTGATTTAATTTTTTCTAAAATGTTAGACCATAAAACAGATGTATTCATCCTTATCACTCCCCCCATTAATACGAATAATTAATACAAATTCATTTTAACTTATCCTGTTGAAAAAATAAAGTAAAAACCGTAAAAAAAAGATATCAACAAGTAATCAACAGAGTTTTCAACAAAAAATGTGCATAAATAATAAGAAAAAAATTACTTTTTCACATTTTCCACAAATTTTTATTCATAACTATGAATAATGTTATCCACAAGTATGTTAATTTTGTTGATAACTATTTTTAAAATGAATTGACAAATATGATAATTCTTTATTATAATAGGGTAGATTTTAGTTTGGAGGTGGAATGAATGAAAAGGACTTATCAACCAAATAATAGAAAAAAAGCTAAAAAGCAAGGATTTTTTGCTAGAATGGAAACAGATATTATTAATAAAAGAAGAAAAAAAGGACGTAAAAAACTTGTATAAATAGTTCCACTGGTAACAGTGGCTTTTTTGTTATATACTGTGTATGGAGATGTGTGTTATGAAAAAAGTAAATATAGTGAAAGAAAATAAAGATTTTTCTAGAATTATAAATAATGGAAAAAAATGTTGGAATGATGTTTTTTCTATATATTATAGTATGAATGATAAAGAAAATTATAGATTTGGTATTTCTGTAAGTAAAAAAATAGGAAATGCTGTAACTAGAAATAAAATAAAAAGACAAATGAGAAATATCGTGGATAAGTACAAAAATATCTACCCAAACAATCAAGATTATATTATAATAATAAGGAAGAACTACATTAATTTAACTTTTTATGAAGTAAGAGATAAATATATTGAATTAATGAAAAAAATAACGCACATAAAGGAGAAAAAAGATGAAGAAAAAAAATAATAAAATCAAAATAATAATATTAATTTTATTAGTATTATTTTCAACAGGATGTACCAAAGTATTAAAAGATCCTGAAGATAAAAAAGCTGTTACTAATCCTACTACAGGTCAAAGTTTAACCGAGAATATATTATGTCAGCCAGAAGATGAAGAAACTATAAAAGCTTATGAGAAATATAAAGATATTGTAGATATTTCTAAATTGCCAACATGTCAAAATTTTCAAATTAACTCAGGTGGATATGAAGGATTATGGGATAGTATTTTTGTAAAACCATTAGCTTGGGTAATTATTCAAATAGGTAATTTTGTAAAAAGTTATGGATTATCATTGATTATTACTAGTTTGTTAATTAGATTAATAGCTTTTCCTATTACTAAGAAAACAGCTATCCAATCAGAATTGATCAGTAAAGCTAAACCAGAGTTAGATAAATTAGAAAAAAAATACAAAGATAAAACAGATCAAGCTTCGCTTATGAAGAAAAGTCAAGAAATGACTATGATTTATAAGAAATATAACATAAATCCAGTTGCTGGATGTTTATATGCATTTTTACAGATTCCTTTATTTATAGCATTTTTAGAAGCAATTAACAGAGTGCCAGCAATTTTTGAAGAAAAGTTTATTGGATTTCAATTAGGAACAACTCCTTTAGTAGGATTACAAAATGATAATTTTATATATATAATTATTATTGTTTTAGTTGGATTATCTACTTACTTCTCATTTAAATTGAATTCAACCGCAACCGATATCAACGGTCAATCTAGTATGATTAATAAAGTTATGGTATTAACAATAGTATTTATGTCATTATTCATGTCATCTGCATTAGGCATTTATTGGATAACAACAAATCTATTTACTATAGGACAAAATTTATTAGTTAAAAGGAGTAAAGCGTTAAATGGATAAGTATGTATATAATGGAAAAACAAAAGAAGAAGCACTAGAAAAAGCATTAAATGATTTAAATGTTTTAGAAAAAGAAGTTTTGATAAAAGACAAAGAACAAAAAGTAGGTTTATTTAAAAATAAGCGTATTGATTTAGAAGTCATTAAGAAAAATGATATAATTGAAGAATTAAAAAAATTTATAAAAAATATAACTAAATTAATGGGAATTGAAGTAAATATAGAACAAAAAATTAGAAACGATGATGTTACTATTACATTATATAGTGATAATAATAATATTCTGATAGGAAAAAATGGACGAACATTAGAAGCAATTAGTATGGTAGCTAAACAATATATTTATAATGAAACGGGATATAATTTTAGATTTTTATTAGATGTTGGAGAATATAAATTAAAACATCAAAAAAATATTGAATATTTAGCTAAAAAAATAGCTAAAGAAGTAGCTACTACTAAAATAGAAGCTAAATTAGATCCAATGAATTCATACGAAAGAAGAATTGTTCATAGTGTTTTATCTGATAATGATAAAGTATATACAGAAAGTATGGGAGAAGAACCAAATAGGGCGGTAGTAATTAAACCAAGAGATTAATATCTCTTTTTTTCTTGAAATACTTGAAAAAATGATAAATATGTTATAATCTATATAAGCAAAAAAGGGGTGATATCATGAATGATACGATTGCTGCTATATCTACTGCTTTGGGAGTAGGAGCTATTTCTATAGTAAGGCTTAGTGGAAAAGATGCTATATCTATTACTAATTCTATTTTTAAAGGAAAAGATTTAAATAATGTTAATAGCCATACTATTAATTACGGTCATATCGTTGATAATGATAAAGTGATTGATGAGGTATTAGTTAGTATTATGAGATCACCTAAAACTTATACTTGTGAAGATATAGTTGAAATAAATTGTCATGGCGGAATCGCAACTACTAATAAAATTTTGGAGTTGGTTTTATTAAATGGGGCAAGATTAGCAGAGCCTGGAGAATTTACTAAAAGAGCTTTTTTAAATGGAAGAATCGATTTAATAGAAGCGGAATCTGTTATGGATTTAATTGATGCTAAAACAGAAGAAGCTAGAAAATTGTCTATTAATCAATTGGAAGGAAAAGTAAGTACTATTATTCGTAATTTTAGACAAAAACTGTTGGAACTTTTAGCTAGTATTGAAGTAAATATAGATTATCCAGAATATGAAGATATTGAGGTTATTACTAATGAAAACATAAGAAAAGAAATTTCTAATATCAAAGAAGAATTAAATAAAATAATTATGGAGTCTGAAAATGGTAAAATTATAAAAAAAGGAATTAAAGTTGCAATAGTGGGTCGTCCTAACGTGGGAAAAAGTAGTATTTTAAATAGATTATTAAATGAAGAAAAAGCAATCGTTACGGATATTGAGGGAACTACAAGAGATATTGTTGAAGGAGAAGTAAGTATTTCAGGAATTCTATTTAGATTTGTTGATACTGCTGGAATCCGAGAAGCAAAAGATTTAGCAGAAAAAATTGGAATAGAGCGTAGTAAAAATGAAATTTTTAATTCTGATTTAGTTTTAATGGTTTTAAATAATAATGAAAACATAAAAGAAGAAGATAAAAATTT
Source organism: uncultured Bacilli bacterium (assembly GCA_944371905.1). Taxonomy (GTDB): domain Bacteria; phylum Bacillota_I; class Bacilli_A; order RF39; family UBA660; genus RGIG3091. Next base: position 60,060 of record CALVYA010000006.1, read on the forward strand.
GATTAACAAATTACCAAAAAATTCTTTAATTGTTATTAATAAAAATGATTTATGTTCTAATATAGATACTGAATTTTTAAAAGATCGTGATGTTATATATATCGATACAGTCAATATAGATGGTATTGAACCATTAAAGAATAAATTAATTGAGATGTTTAATTTGGAGAAAATAAATAATAGTGACTATACTTATATGAGTAATGCTAGACAAATATCTTTAGCAAAGGAAGCCTATAATATAATTAATGATGTAGAATTAGGTTTAAAAAATGAAGTACCAACGGATTTAATAGAAATAGATATTAAACGTATATGGGAAAAACTAGGTGAAATATTGGGAGAAAGTTATTCAGAGGAATTAATTGATCAGTTATTTACTCAGTTTTGTCTTGGAAAATAGGAAGTGATAAATATGAAATTTGATGTTATTGTCGTAGGAGGAGGTCATGCTGGATGTGAAGCTTGTTTAGCATGTGCTAGAAAAAATAAAAAGACTCTTCTTATCACTAGTAATAAAGAAAATATTGCGGATATGCCATGTAATCCTTCTATAGGAGGACCAGCTAAAGGTATTGTCGTTCGTGAAATCTCTGCTTTAGGTGGAGAAATGGCTAATAATATTGATAAAAGTTTTTTGCAAATGAAAATGTTAAATACGAAAAAAGGCCCTGCAGTAAGAGCTTTAAGAGCACAAGCAGATAAAATAAGTTATAAACAAGAAATGATAAAAACTTTAGAAAGTACTCCAAACTTGACTATTATGGAAGGAATGGTTGAAGATTTAATTATTGAAAATAATACTATAAAAGGAATCGTACTAGAGGATAACAGTAAAATTTTTTCTAATTGTGTAATTCTTACTACAGGAACTTATTTAAAAGGAGTTATTTTATACGGATCAACTAAAATAGAAAGTGGTCCACATGAGGAAAGACCTTCTAAATTTTTAAGTGATAATTTAAAAAAATTAGGATTTAAAATAAAAAGATTAAAAACTGGCACACCTCCTAGAATAGAGAAGAGTAGTATTGATTTTAGCAAAGCTGTTTTACAACCAGGAGATTGTGAAAAACATTATTTTTCTTTCTTTAATAATCAAGATTATAATGTAGATGACCAGTTACCTTGTTATTTAATATATACTACTCCATTGACTCATCAAATAATAAAAGAAAACTTATCAAAGTCTAGTATGTATGGAGGATATGTAGAAGGTATTGGTCCTAGATATTGTCCTTCGATCGAAGATAAAATAGTAAGATTTGCTGATAAAGAACGTCATCAATTATTTTTAGAACCTGAAAGTATATATTACGACGATATCTACATTCAAGGTTTTTCAACTAGTATGCCACATGATGTTCAAGAAAGAATGGTTCATAGTTTGCCTGGACTTGAAAATGCAATCATAAATAAATATGCTTATGCTATTGAGTATGATGCAATAGATTCTACACAGTTAAAACCTACTTTGGAGACAAAATTAATAAAAAATTTGTATACTGCTGGTCAAATTAATGGTACTAGTGGATATGAAGAAGCTGCATGTCAAGGATTAATGGCCGCTATCAATGTTTGTTTAAAGTTAGATAATAAGGAACCCTTAATTTTAAAAAGAAATGAAGCTTATATTGGAGTACTTATTGATGATTTAATTACAAAAGGTGTTATTGATCCTTATCGTTTGTTAACATCACGAGCTGAATATAGATTATTATTAAGACATGATAATGCTGATTTAAGATTAATGGATTATGGATATCAAGTAGGGTTAATAAGTGAAGAAGATTATCGTTTATTTTGTGAAAAAAGAGATAGCATTAATAAATTGTTACAAAATTTAAAAAATTATCTTCTAAATCCTACTATAGAAAATAATAAGTTTTTAACTAGCATAGGAACTCAAGAAATAGTTACAACGACATCCTTATATGACTTATTAAAAAGACCAGAAATAGAAATTAATCAATTTAAAGATTTGATTGATCTAAACTATACTAATGAAGTATTAGAACAAGTGACTATTAATGTTAAATATGAAGGGTACATAAAAAAAGCTAATAAGGAAGCTTTAAAAATGTTAGAATATGAAAATATAAAGATACCAGAGGGGATTGATTATAATTTAGTTCATAATATTGCAAAAGAAGCAAAACAAAAATTAAGCGAAATAAGACCAACTTCTATTGGTCAAGCTATGAGAATTAGTGGAGTAAATCCTGCTGATATTACTATGTTAATGGTTTATTTGAAAAGGAATAAGGTCAATGAAGAGAGATGAGTTTTTAAAAGAGATAGATAAATTAGGTATTACTCTTAATGAGAGACAGCTAAATCAACTAGAGAAGTTTTATAAATTATTAATTGAATGGAATCAAAAAATTAATTTGACAACTATTATTTCTGAAGAAGAAGTTTATTTGAAACATTTTTATGATAGTTTGACCTTAGTGAAAGAAATTAATTTAGATCAAAAATTAAAATTATGTGATGTAGGAAGTGGAGCAGGATTTCCGGGTATAGTTTTAAAAATTTGTTTTCCAAAATTAGAAATAGTTTTAGTTGAAGCACTACAAAAAAGAGTAAACTATTTAAATGACATCATAAAAAAAATAGGATTGACTGACATTATAGCGATACATGCTAGAATGGAAGACTTTTCAAGAGTTAATGAAGAAAAATTTGATATGATTACAGCAAGAGCGGTAGCTAATCTCAATGTTTTGTTGGAAATAAGTGTAAGAGCCTTAAAAATAAAAGGACAAATGATTTTTATGAAAGCAAATTGTGAAGAAGAAATTAATCATAGTAGACAAGCTTTAAATAAATTATCTTGTAATATAGTTCATATAAATAAGTTTAAATTGCCCATAGAAAATAGTAAGAGAACAATAATTACTGTTGTAAAACAAGAAAAAACAAAGAACATTTATCCAAGAACTATTGATAAAATCAAAAAGAATCCATTGTAAAAATATAGTTATGCAAATTATAACTATATTTTATTTTAATTTTACATTGTAAAATATTGAAAAATATTATATAATTTATTATAAAGTAAGAAAGAATAAAGTAGGAGGGTATAAATATATGGAAAATGAAATAGTTTATTTATACTTAGATGATATTATACCTAATAGATTTCAACCTCGTGAAGTTTTTGATGATAAAGCATTAAAAGAATTAGCAGTGTCCATTAGAGAACATGGTGTTATTCAACCAATTATTGTTAGAAAAATAGGGACTAAATATGAAATAATTGCAGGAGAACGTCGTTATAAAGCTTCAACTATGGTAGGATTAACAAAAATTCCAGCTATAATTAGAAATCTTGATGATAAAGAAAGTTCTAAAGTAGCTCTTATTGAAAATTTGCAAAGAAAAGACTTAACTGCTATAGAAGAAGCAAGAACATATCAAAAAATTTTAGATATTGATAATATGACGCAAGAAGAATTAGCTAAAACTATGGGAAAATCTCAATCTGCGATTTCTAATAAATTGCGTTTATTAACTTTATCTAACAAAATACAAGACGCTTTATTGAATGAAAAAATATCAGAAAGACATGCTAGAGCTCTATTAAATGTTGATTCTGAAGAAGAACGTGATAGATTAACTGATTTAATTATTGAAAAACGTCTTTCTGTTAAAGATTTAGAGAATTTAGTAAAAGAAGAACAAAAGAAAAAAGATGAGATTAAAACTTCATCGAGTGAAAAAGTAGAAAAAGAAGATACAGTAATTGATAATAGTAAAGTAGAAACTAAAAATAACGAAAATAATTATCCAAGAATTAAATTAGATGATCTTTTAAAAGATATTATTAAGGAAGAGGATAAACCTTTAGAAAAAGAAAAAGATTCTGATATAGAAATGTTAGATTTATCAGAACCTGATGAAAATTATTATTCTTTTAAAGGATTAAAGGAAGTTACTAACGCTAGTAATAGTATAGATAAATGTATAAATATGATAAGAGATACAATTAAAGAAATCGAAAACAAAGGATATCAAGTTAAATTTGATGAATTAGATTTAGAAAATAAGCATCGTTTTATTATAGAGATTGAAAAAAGAGAAGAATAAAATAAAAGGTAGATTTTCTATCTTTTTTTATTGAAAAACATTTAAAAAAGTTATATTTTTTGATAGAATAGTATTTGTCAAGAATTATTGAAAAGGGTGATAGGATGGGAAAGGTAATTTCTTTGGTAAATCAAAAAGGTGGAGTTGGAAAAACAACGACAAGTATTAATCTTTCAGCATCTTTAGCGGTATTAGGGAAAAATGTATTATTAATCGATTTAGATCCTCAAGGAAATACAACGACAGGTATAGGTATTAATAAAGGAGATATCGATAAAAGTATTTATGATGTATTAATTGATCAATGTTCAATCAACGAAGCTATTCTTGCCACTAGATATAAGAGATTATTTTTATTACCAGCTACTATCAATTTGGCTGGGATTGATATAGAATTGATGGAAAAGAGTAAAGATGAACCGACTTTTTCAAAAGGAAAACAATTAAAAATAAAACTAGATACAATAAAAGATAAATATGATTTTGTAATTATTGATTGTCCACCATCATTAGGATTGATTACTACTAATGCATTGACAGCTTCAGATTCTGTTATTATTCCTGTTCAATGTGAATTTTTCGCTTTGGAAGGAATTATGCAGTTATTGAATACTATTATGATGGCTCAGAAAAATTTAAATCCTAATTTAGATATCGAAGGAGTTTTATTAACTATGTTAGATTCAAGAACTAAATTGGGATTTGAAGTCGTAGAAGATATTAGGAAGTATTTTAAAGAGCGTGTTTATAATACAATTATTCCTAGATTAATAAGGTTAACAGAAGCTCCATCTCATGGTAAACCAATAATTGCTTATGATCCAAAAAGTAAAGGAACAGAAGCTTACTTAAATTTAGCAAAGGAAGTGATTGAAAGAAATGGAAACAACTAAAAGAAGAGCACTTGGTAAAGGATTAGAAGAATTGTTTAATAATGAGCAGTTAGATTTAAATAAATTTGAGAAACAAATAGTAGAATCAACACCAAAAGAAGAAATAATAGAAGTTAATATTAGTGATTTAAGACCAAATCCGTATCAACCAAGAAAAGTCTTTGATGAATCCAAATTGAATGAATTAGCTTCTTCTATTAAGGAGCATGGAGTTTTTCAACCAATAATAATTAAAAAAAGTGTTAAGGGATATGAAATAATTGCAGGAGAACGTCGTGTTAAAGCATCGGGTATAGCAGGGTTAGAAAAAATTCCTGCTATTGTTAGAAGTTTTACTGATGAAGAAATGATGGAAATAGCTCTACTTGAAAATTTGCAAAGAGAAAATTTAAATTCTATAGAAGAGGCAACAGCATATAAAAAGTTATTAGACAATTTATCTATTACACAGGAAGAGCTAGCTAATAAGTTAGGAAAAAGTAGAAGTCACATTACCAATATGTTAGGATTATTGTCATTACCTTCTGAAATTAAAGATATGATTAGTGAAAATAAAATTTCAATGAGTCATGCCAGAGTGCTAAGTAAAATTGAGGAAAAAGATAAAATATTATCTTTAGCACAAAAAATAATAGATGAAAACTTAAATGTTAGAGAATTAGAAGAATTATCAAAAGATAAAGAAATCGTGAAAAAACATCATATGGAAAAGCATAAAAATAATGAATATCATTATTTGGAAGAACAATTATGTGATAGGTTAGGCACAAAAGTAAAAATTAAATCTAATAAAATAGAAATTAAATTTAGTAATGTTAACGATTTAAATAGAATATTAGAAATTTTAAGATTAACGGAAGAATAAAAACTATCTAGGAGTGATTTTATGCAGGATAAAAGTTATGAGTTAGGAACCATTGTAGAAATGAAAAAAGGTCACCCTTGTGGAGAAAATAAGTGGCAAGTAATTAGACTTGGAGCAGATATAAAGGTAAAATGTTTGAAATGTGGAAGAACAGTTATGATTCCTAGGATAGAATTTAATAAAAAAATAAAGAAGGTTATCGGTTAGGAGAAACATATGAGTACTAAAAAGAAAATGAGATTAAAAAAGTTTAGTTTCCATCCAATTACAACTTTTATATTATTAACTCTTGGAGTGATGATACTTAGTTGGATTTTATCTGCACTACAATTTCAAGCAACTTATACAATAGTTCGTCCTGAAAACTTGGAATTAGAATCTGTTTTTGTTAGTGTTAAAAATTTATTAAATTTTGATGGAATTAAATATATTATAAGTAATGCTGCAACTAATTTTGCATCATTTACTCCGTTAATAAGTTTATTAATAGCTTTAATAGGCTTATCTGTAGCTCATGCTTCGGGATTGATTGACACATTTATTAAAAGAGTGACATTAAATATAAGTAATAAGAAATTGACTTTTATTTTAATATTAGTAGCTATTTTTTCTAGTATTATTAATGATGTTGGATATGTTATTTTGATTCCTTTAGCGGCTTTATTATTTTTAGCCAATGGGAGAAGTCCATTATTAGGAATTGTAGCTGCCTTTTCTGGAGTAGCTTTTGGATATGGAACAACATTTTTTGTAGGTTCGATGGAAGTAAACCTTATTTCTTTAACCACATCTAGTGCTAGATTAATTGATCCGGAATTTCATGTAGGATTAACTTCCAATTTATTTATCATGATAGCTTTTTCTATTGTTATGGCTATAGTAGGAACTATCGTTGTTGAAAATATTGTATTAAAAAAATTAGGACGATATAAATTATCGATGGAGGAGACCCAGGAATTAGAAAAATTAACTTTTCCAATTGAAGAACAACAAAAAATAGCCTTAGAAATTAATGAAAAAAAAGGTTTAAGAAGTGCGTATATTGCTGGTATAGTAATAATACTATTATTTATTTATATGATTATTCCTGGACTTCCTGCTTCTGGTATGTTGCTAGATATGAACGAAAATACTTATTTGAATCAATTATTTGGTCCTAATTCGTATTTTCAAGATGGTTTTACTTATATAGTTTCTATATTCTTTATTGTAACAGGAATAGCTTATGGTATGGGCGCAAAAACTTTAAAAAGTGATAAGCAATTAATTGAGAAAGCTTCAGAATATACTAAAAATATCGGAAGTTTAATAGTTTTATTGTTTTTTGCCTCACAATTTATTGCTGTTTTTAGAGAAACTAATATTGGAACCGTTTTGACTGCTACTGGAGCTAATCTTATCAAAGATTTGTCTTTTTCAGGATTACCATTGATTCTTTTAGTGTTAATTATTATTTTAATATGTAATTTGTTCTTAACATCACCTGTTAGTAAATGGACGATTTTATCTCCAGTCGTAATACCATTGATGATGCAATCTAATATTTCACCACAATTTGCTCAATTTATTTTGAGAGCTGGAGATTCTATAACTAAAGGAATTACTCCACTATTAGCATATTTTGTGATATATTTAGGATATTTAAATATCTATAATAAAAATAGAGAGCCAATTACAATAAGAAAAGCAATTTCTTATGTAATGCCTTGTTGTTTAATTATGGGAATGACTTGGATTTTATTAATTGTAGGATGGTACTTAATAGGTTTACCAATAGGTCCTGGGGTATTTCCTACTTTATAGGAGGTTTTGATATGAGTTTAAAAGCAGGAATTGTTGGTCTACCTAATGTAGGTAAATCAACTCTTTTTAACGCAATTACTAAAAAAAATATTTTAGCAGCTAATTATCCTTTTGCCACTATAGACCCTAATGTTGGAATAGTAACAGTACCAGATGAAAGATTAGCTAAATTAGAAGAGATGTATATACCTGAAAGATTAGTTGCTACTAGTTATGAATTTACAGATATTGCAGGTCTTGTAAAAGGTGCTTCCCTAGGAGAAGGGTTAGGAAATAAATTTTTATCTCATATTAGAGAAGTAGATGCAATAGTGGAAGTAGTTAGATGTTTTGATGATAACAATATTATTCATGTTGAAAATTCGGTAGATCCAATACGTGATATTGAAATAATTAATTTAGAACTTTCTTTATCTGATTTAGAAATTTTAAATAATAGGATCGATAAAATAAAAAAGAAAGCAGAGACAAACAGGGATAAAGAAGCTTTAGAAGAATTGAATATTTTGAGAAAAGCGAAAGAAAATTTAGAAAAAAATATTCCTCTTAGATTAGTAATATTTACAGATGAAGAAAGAACAATATTGAATAATTTTTCTTTTTTAACTATTAAACCAATGATATATCTTGCTAATGTGAATGAAGATGATGTTGCCACTAATGACAATAAATATGTTAAACAAGTGAAAGAATATGCAAGTCATGAAAATTCAAAAGTAATTAAAATGTGCGCTAAGTTAGAATCAGAACTCAGTGAATTAAATGATAGCGATAAACAAGAAATGCTAAATGCTATTGGAATTGAAGAAAGTGGCCTTGATTTATTAATAAAAGAAACCTATGATTTGTTAGGGTTAAAGACTTTTTTTACTGTTGGTAGTGACGAAGTAAGAGCTTGGACTTTTAAAAATGGGATGACTGCTAAAAGCTGTGCAGGTATTATTCATAGTGATTTCGAGCGAGGTTTTATTAAAGCGGAAGTTATGAGTTATGAAGATTTAATTAAATATGGTAGTGAACAGAAAGTAAAAGAAAATGGGCGAGCTAGGTTAGAAGGAAAAGATTATATAATGCAAGATGGTGATATTTGTTATTTTAGATTTAATGTATAATATAATTGAAAATAAAGTATAGACAAAAGTTTGTACTTTTGTTATACTACTTGCGAGTATGAATTACTCCTTGCTTCATTTGTATGAAGCCATAAGTCCAAAAGGAGGTGTGAAAAGTGAAAAGATATGAAATTATGTTCATTGTTAGACCAGATCTTGAAGAAACTAATATTAAAAGTGTTGTTGATTCAATGAAGACTTTAGTAGAATCAAAAGGTTCTAAAATATTAGAAGTAAAAGAAATGGGTCAAAGAGAACTTGCTTACGAGATTAATAAATATAAAAATGGTTATTATTTCTTATTTGTAATTGAATCAGAAAATAATGATGCCACAGTAGAATTTGATCGTGTAGCATTAATTAATGAAGATATTATTCGTCACTTAATAGTAAAAGTAGAAGAATAATAAAGTAGGAGATTGTTATGAATAAAGTATTTTTAATAGGTAGATTAACAAGAGATCCTGAGTTAAGATATACTAGTTCTAATTTACCAGTAGCTACGTTTAGTTTAGCAGTAAATAGGAATTTTACTAATCAATCAGGAGAAAGAGAAGCAGATTTTATTAATATAGTAGTTTGGAGAAAACAGGCAGAAAATGTTAAAAATTATTTAACTCAAGGTAGTCAAGTTGCTATTGATGGTCGTCTTCAAACAAGAACGTACGATGGAGAAGATGGAAAAAAACGTTATATAACGGAAGTTATTGCCGATAATGTACAGTTTTTAGATAGCAAGGGAAGTAGAGATAATAATCCTGGGGTAACAACAAACAATAATTTTAATGATGTGACTCCAAATGATTTCTCTAGTGATATGCCAACTACTAGTGTTAAAAACGATCCTTTCTCAGATTTTGGTTCTAGTATAGAAATAAATGATGATGAATTACCATTCTAAAAAGGAGGGATACAATGGCAGAATTTTATAGGAAAAAGAAAAAAGTTTGTTACATGTGTACAGGAAAAAATATAGATTATAAAGATGTAGATACATTAAAAAGATATATTAATGAAAGAGGTAAAATCTTACCAAGACGTGTTACTGGAGCATGTGCAAAACATCAAAGACATATAGCTGAGCAAATTAAAAGAGCAAGAGCTATTGCTTTATTACCATATACAAAATAATACAACTTAGGTTGTATTTTTTTCTTTTTTGTTTTTCTGTGTTTAATGGTATAATACATTTATATAATAAGAATATGTGAGGTGTCATATGAAAAATAAAAAAAGTGTTAAAAATAAGGTTATAAAAAATAATACCTCATCTAGAAATAAGAAAAAGAATAATAAGAAGGATAGTCAAGGGTTCACGCTAATAGAAATAATAGGAGTAATAATAATAATAGGAGTAATAATGATCATAGGGACGGTAGCAGTAAGTGGGTATATAGAAAGCAG
>CALVYA010000007.1 GCA_944371905.1 uncultured Bacilli bacterium
GGTAGAATAAATTTATGAATATGTTGTCTTGTGAGGGGATGGAAAGCGCTTGGGGGGTGGTGGTGGGGGTGGGGGGGGGGGGGGGGGGTATAATGATATATGAGATAAACTAAAACGGAGTGGTAAAAGATGTATCGAAGGAAAAGGCTAATTACTAAACGAAGAGTATTTACAGTAGCTATAGTATTAGTTATATTTGTCATGAGCCTAGGGTATGCCGCCTTAAGTCAATATGTAGAACTAGAAGGAATAGCAAGTATCGATAGAAGTTGGATAGTAAAGGTAACAAAGGTAACCAATACGCTAACGAATAGTGCTACTAGTATCAGTAGTAACTATGTAAGTAATACAGTAACCTTAAATGCTAATTTACCAACGTCAAGTTCTACTATCACTTATACTATTACTTTATCTAATCAAGGGAATATTCCAGCCAAATTAAATAATATTGAAATAATTGAAGATGAGAATAGTAATATCACCTATGAAATTAGTGGAGTAGAAGAAGGTTATACACTTTTGCAACCAGGAGAGACCAATACAGCCAAAGTAACAATCAAATATAAAAGTGGAGTAACGAATATCAGTGAAACAAAAAAAGAATTAATGTTAACCTTTATTTATGTAGAAAATAGTGGGACAACAGGAGGAAATTCAGGAGACTCCACATCAGATACAGAAAATGTAGTATATCAATTAGGAGATACCATAAGTACAGAAAATATAGTAAGAAATGATAATAGAAGCTTTGGCAATTTGTTTTATGCTATATCTAGTAATGATACAAAAGATAACACTACTATTAACGTAATAACAGACCTTGTTTCACATACAGAAATGTCTGTTGAAAATATCGTAAATAGTGATACAATAAGTGTCGCATTTAAACCATTATCAGCTGGAGGGAGTGTCCCGGTTACTTATATAGATGTAACTAATCCAAGATTACCTACAATGGAAGAAATAGGATATATAGCTAATTTTAAATATGATAGTAGCAAAAATTATGATGGAGAAACGTTTGAGATGACTCAGGTCATGTTTAATACAAATACTTCTACTAATGATAAATTTTTAACATCCACAACAAAAGATGGAAAATATTATACTTATACGATCAATGGAACACAATTAACCATTCATTTAGTAGATGCTAGTGAAATAGTGTGGATAAGAGCTATCATTACTCTGAATAAAGAGGATTTAGATAAATATCAAAGATATCAGATAGGTGATTCTGTAGAATTAATAGATGGTTCAAAATGGTATGTAACCAAAGATAGTGGAACAGGAAATGCTATGGTAACTTTAATCAGTGAAAATGGAGCATCAAGTAATGGAAGTGTATTAACTTATGGAACATATAGTAGAGGATTTGATACTAGTGGAAGTAATATATATAATCAATTTAGTAGTACAAATATAGGATACTATGTAAAGAATACAGTAGAAAGTTATATAAAGAACGCTATAAAAAGTAATGGTGGAAATGATGCTACTACCATAGCTAGATTATTAACAAAAGGGGAATATGATCGGATCACTAAAAATGATACGACTATACCAAGTTGGTTAAAGATACCAGGGGCATTTTGGATGATGACAAATACAGGGAATAGTGTATATTATTTTAATGGGAGTAGTTTATCTACAACCACAACCTTAACTTCTAATTATAAAGTAAGACCAGTCATAACGACATTAAAGAGTAATTTGAAAGATCCTATATATTTAGTGGATCAAATTTTAAAAGATAATACGGAAAGAGATGGTAATCGTTTAAATTTTGAATCTACTAGTGAAGAGTCAAAAACTAATGGTTTATATTATACTAATCGAAGAACGATAAATAATAAAATAACATATTTTTTTAGAGGAGCAGTAGAGAATAATTATGTATATTTTGCAGGACTTTACTGGAGAATTATACGAATTAATGAAGATTCTAGTATTAGATTGATTTATCAAGGAATTAATTATAATACAATGGGAACAGATGCTACGATAGGAACAGGTACGTTTAATAGTGAAACCATTGGGGATAATGCTTATGTAGGATATATGTATGGGGCAGCAGGAAGCAATACTTATACTTTAACTCATGCCAACACTAATGGAAGTGTTATCAAAGAGAAACTAGATACTTGGTATCAGAATAATTTATTAAGTTATTCTAGGTATATAGCAGATAGTGGATTTTGTGGCGATCGAAGTATAGCAGAAGAACCTGGGACTTGGGTTTCTTATGATACTGCATTAGGATATGCTAAAAATGAAACTTATTATGGTCCATATAATAGAGTAGAGAATGATGCTAGACACCCGTTATTTGAATGTCCTCAAAAAAATGATTGGTTTACTCTAAAAGGTAATACCCAAGGGAACGAAGCGCTTAATTATCCAATTGGATTGCTCTCTTTAGATGAAATTGTTTATGCAGGGGGGAGTTATTCAATAGAAAATACTAGTTATTATCTTTATACAGAAGATTATTATTGGACTATGAGTCCTTATGAATTTAACGGAAATGGTTCTTATGTAGGAGTTGTATCTTACAATGGTGCTATAACTCGTATTAGTGTAGATTCGCCAACTAGAGGTATTAGACCTGTTATTAATTTAAAATCTGATGTTGCAATAATAAGTGGTAATGGAACCAGTTCTAATCCTTACGTTGTTAAGACAAATTAAAATACATTCTTGACGAATGTATTTTTTTATGCCAATTCTTTAAATACTTTTTTATCAAATACATGTTGGTTGGTTTCTAATTCTTCTAATTCAGGAGTGGTAATTAAGAAGAAAGTATACTCTAAAGTATCGGTTCCATCGGTTAATACTGGATCATCCCAAGTTAAATCTAAATGATACCATTTCCCCTCCAAATACACTGCGTTCCAAATATGATTTTCGCTTACTACTTTAAAGTTGGGAATGTTATATTTATTTAAGAAGATTGCCATAGCATCTGCATATCCTCCACATAATCCGTAATGCTCAATTAGTACTCCATAAGCCGTGTTGGATTCATATTTAATAATATTACGATCAGCTCGTTCTTTATCATATTTTGTCGTATTTATAATATAATTATGAACAATTTTAATAATCTCTTTAGGATCTTTTTCTTCTTTAATTTCATTTTTTATGATATCATCTACTACTTTGTTAATTTCAGCTATTTTATCTTCATCATAAGTCTTTTGAATTCTTAAGGTTACTCGTTTTAGTGTATCATATTCTGTTTTGATGGTAGTGAAACTATTAAAAGGATGAACAAAACTATTAATATTAGAAAGAGTAGTTTGATCATTTGCTAAATATAATACATCATCCATACAACTTGGATAAGTTTTAGAGCAATAGAAAGTAAATTCATCTACGCCAGAATTAATTACCGTGTAATACATATTCATTAAATCTTTCTTAGAAGTTGCTTTAAAATCATCAGTAGTAGTAACATAGGATAAATTATAATCTCTAAAATATTTATTTTTAGTCTCAATTGATGATTCCTTACTAATACCACCAAAATTTTCTATTAAGAAGATCACAATATTTTCCCGATATAAATAAGTACATCCAAGTAATAAAATTAACAAAACAAAAACTAAAACTCTCTTCATATCTTCACCTTATATACATTTTAACATAAAAAAAAGAGTAATTAAAGAACTACTCCATATTATTTTTCATTTTTGTTAATCTAGATTTTTGTCTTGCTGCTTTATTTTTATGAATTAGACCACTTTTCACAGCTTTATCAATTCTTTTGATTGCTACATTTAATTTTTCATCTACTACTTCTTTATTTCCAGCTTTTACTTCTTTTTCTAATTTTTTAATTGCAGTTTTAACACTAGAAGTTTTCACAGTATTAGCTTCACTTTTTTTTGCACTAGTTATCACTCTTTTTTTAGCGCTTTTAATATTTGGCATTTTATCACCTCGCTTTTTTTGACTAAATATATTCTAACAAAAAAAGATATAAAATACAACAAAAACTTGAACTTTTTACTATTCTAGGTTTACATATTTTAAAATAATTGATAAAATCATACTAGAATAGAATGGTAAGGGTTGATATTATGTCTTTGGATAATAAAAAAAATTTATATGATGATGACATTAGTAAGACACAAAAATTAGAATTAGAGCGTTATCAGAAATATTTAAAAAGTATTAAAAAATACGATCCTTTAGATGAAGAAGAGTATTTGTACCTTACTAGCGAAATGAGCAATATTATTAATCATAGTGACGATTTATCAGATATTGAAGTATTAGAATTAACGAGTAAATTAGAAAAAATTGATTATAGCAAAGATTATACAATAGAATTATTAGAACTTACCAAAGAAATAAAACAAATAACGAAAACAAATCAAAAAGCGAGAAAAGAGTTAGAGATTCCAAAAGTAGATAAAAAAATAAATCCTAAAAAAGTGCAAGAAAAACCACTAACATCTACTTCGATATTGCCTAAAATAAATAATATCAAAAAGAAAGAAATACCTAAAAAGATAATGGTTGCTGATGCTAAAAAAACAGATTCAAGGAAAGAGGTTCAAGAACCAAAAGAAAATCAAAGACCTACATTTAAAGAGTTAATTGATAAAAATAACAAAGATAATAATATTGAACATTTTAACACAGAGCGTATTCATAAAATTAGAGTAGAGATGAATACACGAAGTAGTAATAAGAAAAAAAAGAAAAAACGAAAGATAGAAAAAGTGATATGGTCAACTATTTTTGGTTGTTCTTTATGTGTCTTTGCCTTTCTTATATTGCGATATGTAAGGTGGGAATTTGAAAATAAAAGTGTAGAAGATCAAATTACAGATATTTATGCTTTAGCTAATGTAGAAGAGACAGTGAACGAAGGAGCAATTACTAATCTTGGTGATTTACCTCAACAAGAAGTAACTGAAAGCGAAGACTCTTTTGTTCTTAGCGATTATTGGTATTATATGTCTATGTCTTTATTAGATGTGAATTTTGATGAGTTAAAGAAGAAAAATAATGAGACAGCTGGGTGGATTCAAGTAGCAGGGACTAATATTAATTATCCTTATGTTCATACTAGTAATAATGAATATTATTTAACTCATTCTTTTGATAAAAGTTATAATAGTGCTGGATGGGTATATTTAGATTATCGAAACGATCCTAATAGTTTTGGTAGAAATAATATTTTGTATGCTCATTCACGACTAGATAATACTATGTTTGGTAGTTTACGTGGAGTGATATCTCATTCTTGGTATACGAATCCTAATAATCATGTGGTTAAAATATCTACGCCATCTTTTAATTCGATCTGGCAAGTATTTAGTGTTTACACTATTGAACCAGAATCATATTATATTAAAACTAAATTTAATGATACAGAATTTGCTAAATTTTTAAATACTATTACAGCACGAAGTGTTTATAATTTTGGAGTAACACCTTCGATCGAAGATAAAGTTTTAACATTGTCTTCTTGTTATTATGAAAATAAACGAGTGGTATTACATGCTAAATTAGTTAGATTAGAAGAAAAATAGAAATGTTATAAATAAATACCATTTGTGTAAACTATAAATGGTGAGTTATATGAGTGAAATAGATTTAAAAAAATATCGGATAAGAACAGATTTGATAGTAGAAAGTATTGGTAGTAGTAATATAGAAGGAATTACTAAAAGAGAAAAAGAAGTAGACGACATTACAATTACTGATATTACTATTGATAAAGATATAGAAGAATTAAATAAAAAAAAGGGACGTTATATTACGATAGGTTTTAAAGATATTACCGATACTACGAATCGAAAAAAAGTAGAAGAAGTAGTAACTAGTGAATTATCTAGTTTATTACAATTTATGAAGATAGATAAAGATAGTAGTTGTCTAGTAATAGGATTAGGCAATGATAAATCTACTCCAGATTCTTTAGGGCCTAAAGTAGTGAACGAATTGGTAGTAACTAGGCATCTTTATTTATTAGATGGAGTAAATGTTGAAAAAGGCTATCGAAATGTTTCAGCTTTTATTCCCGGTGTTATGGGAAACACTGGTATTGAGGCAAGAGATATAATTAAAGGGTTAGTAAAAGAAATTGAGCCTGGTTTTGTTATTGTGGTAGATGCTTTGGCTTCTTCTTCGATCGAGCGAGTTAATCGAACGATTCAAATTACAAATACGGGAATTAATCCAGGAAGTGGAGTAGGTAATACTAGAATGGAAATATCTGATAAAACAATTCATGTTCCTGTCATTGCCATAGGAATTCCCACCGTAGTAGATGCAGTTACGATTGTTAGTGATACGTTAAAATATTTATTAAAGAAATTTAGTTATAGTAAAGAAAATATTAACAATCATGCCAATAAATTAAAACCAGTTCATAGTATTAATTATTTAGAAAAAGATGTTAAAGAGTTACCAGCAGAAGATAAGGAAAAAATATTAGGATTTTTAGGAAATTTAAAAGAGGAAGAGATGCACCAGTTAATGGATGAAGTATTGTCTCCTATTGGTTATAATATGATGGTAACTCCTAAAGAAATTGATTTTGTTATCGATAAATTAAGTTTATTATTATCTACTTCTATGAATCGTGTTTTACATCCCAAAATGAACTAAATATACACAATTTGACACTTATCTTATTTTATTTCATTGACACTAACATACCTAGAGAATACAATTAAACTAGAGTAACTAGGAAGAAGGATGAAGTATGTTAGAGAACGCTTTAGTAAAAGAAATCAATCATTTAGATAATCGAGAAGAGATGAATAAAATAGAAATTAATATGTATTCTGAATTAATAAAACAAAAACAAATGATAAATGATGATGAAGAAATAGCTAAAGAATTGTATGATCAATTAATTGATAAAAAAGATGAGAAAGATAGAGGTTAGAGTATTATGTATAATAAGAAAAAAGTAATTATTATTGTAATGATGATAGCAGTAGTATTAATGGTTGTAGTATATGCGGCACTTAGTACAAAGTTAATTATCAATGGTACTGGTAAAATTACTAGTACTTGGCATGTGTTTTTTGAAAGCATTGAAACAGAGGAGTTAAGAGGGGAAGGTAGTAATAATGGGGATCCAATAATTACGGATACTTCTATTAAATTTAATGTAAATCTTAGAAAACCAGGAGATGGTATTACTTATTCTGCGGTATTAAAAAATGGTGGAAGTATTGATGCTATTATCAATAATATTGATGCATCTATGTCTGGTGCATCTGTTGTTCAATATAGTGTAACGGGTATTAAAAAAGGCGAAAAATTACCAGCTGGTGCCAGTAAGACGATAACGATTACTGTAGATTTTGATCGTAATGCTACTAGTATTCCTGCAGTTACTTCTAATGAGTTAATTGTTAATATAGAGTGTATTCAAGATGATGGTCAAGCGATACCAGAAGAGGATATTACAATTCAAAAAATTATGTTAAAGCCAGGGGATACTGCTTCTTCCTTTTTATCAGGACCAATTGCTAAATCATCTATAGAAAGTATTAATTTTACCAATACTAATGTAGTAGCATCTAATGCTATAGATAGTTGGGATGTATCTAGTGATGGTAAAGGTGGGGTAATGGCATGGTATACCGATAGTGACAATGATAATCTTTATGAGGTTACTATAGGTCAAAAAGGAGGCGTAGTGGCTAATAGTAATTCTAGTAATTTATTTAATGGATTATCCCAGTTAACGTCTATTAACTTTTCTCAATTTGATACTTCTGAAGTTACCAATATGTCTGGCATGTTTCGGCACTGTTCTTCGTTAACTTCACTTGATGTTAGTAGTTTTAACACTAATAAAGTAACGGATATGAGTTGGATGTTTTCTGGTTGTTCTAAGTTAACTAGTCTAGATTTAAGTAACTTTAATACTTCAAATGTAACAACGATGATGAGTATGTTTTATGGTACAATTAAAATGAATGATTTAAATATCAGTAGTTTTAATACTAGTAAAGTGACAGATATGTCTGGAATGTTTTATTCTGCTCAAGGGATAGAAAATTTAAATTTAAATCACTTCGATACTTCTAATGTAACTACTATGGAAAGAATGTTTTCTGAGATGGCTTCATTAGTTAGGCTAGATATTAGTAGTTTTGAAACCCCAAGACTTACTAATATGAATTATTTTTGTAATTATAATACCAAACTAAAATATATAGATATGAGAAAGATGAACATGGTAAGTATTGGTAGTCCAACAGAAGCTTTTGCCGGATTAGATAGTATTGAAGAAATTATAGTAAGAAGTACTGATGAACAATATATTATTAATAAAAGTCATGCTTCTTATCCAGTAATAGTAGCCTAGTAATTAGGCTTTTTTATTTGTCTTACAAAACGACAATATTATCACTCTTCATAAATATAATTAAATATGAAGGTGATAAAATGAATAAGAAAAGAGATAAGAAAAAAAGTTTTGTAAAAAAATTGAAAGTTTTTTTTCTTGCTTTTGTTGCTATCTTATCTTTTATATATACTATAAAATTTTTAGATCAGATAAATTTAAAAGTAGATGATCTGTTCTTATCTACTTTAGTTTCTAAATCGAATAACATTAAAGGAAAAGGATTTAGTAGTAATGTTGTTAGTTATGTAATTGATTTAGACTTTTTTAACCCGGTTAATTTATTAAAAAATAATTATCGAGGATTAGTAAAAGAGGAGAAAGAACAAGAAGGAGATAAACAGTTAGTAACTATAGATCCGGTAATAAAAGAAGAAGATACAAAAGAGGAAGATAATCAAGAGAAAGAAACTAATATTAAGAATAAAAGTCCTATTGTCTATATATTTAATACTCATCAAAGTGAAGAATATGCCTCTAAAAATTTATCTCCTCATAATGTGAAACCTACGGTCTTATTAGCTAGTTATATGTTACAAGAACGATTAGAAAAGAATGGTATTTATTCTATTGTGGAGGAAAGCGATATTTTAGAACTTCTTAGAATTAATAATTGGAATTATGCAAGTAGTTATAATATTACTAAGATGTTAATGGAACAAGCGAAAGAAGATAATCCCTCTTTAATTTATTTTATTGATTTGCATCGAGATTCTATTTCACGGGATAAAACAACAGTTACTATTCGTGAAAAAACTTATGCTAAAGTTTTATTTTTACTTGGTTTAGATAATCCTAATTATCAGGAAAGTAAGAAAGTAATATCTAGATTAGAGGAAATCATAAGTAGCAAATATCCTGGACTTAGTAAAGGCATCTACGAAAAAGGAGGAGAAGGAGTTAACGGAGTATATAATCAAGATTTTTCTAGTCGTTGCGTCCTAATTGAAGTAGGGGGAGTCGATAATACGATTGAAGAAGTATCTAATACTATTGATGCTATTACGGATATGTTAACTACTTATATAGAGGAGCAAAATGACTAAAGTTTGGAAAGTAGTATTATTAGCAATAGTAATTATTTTCTTAGTCATGTTTTTTACTTCTAGTAGTGGTTATTATGAATATGAGTTAAATAAAAAAGCTACTTTAACACAGGAAGCAATTGATGAATTTGAACAAGATATCGAAGCTGGAAAAGAGATCGATATTAATGACTATTTAGTAGAAGATAAAAAAGATTATAGTAATACTTTTTCTAATATAGGACTAGAAATATCTAATAAAATTGGTCAAATTTTTAAAGAAGGGGTAAAACTAATTTTTAATTCTGTTGGTAATTTAGTAGATGATTAAATAAAATTTATATGTTATAATATAGATATCGTTTGATAGAAGGAGTTATAGCATATGAAGTGTCAAAGATGTAATAAAGAAATAAAAGAGGGAGAATTGTTTTGCAATTATTGTGGAGCAAAAGTAGAAAAAGAAAATATAGAACATACGCAAAAGATTAATAGAACAGATAAAAAGGAATTAAAAGATGAGGATAGTGATATATTTTATCAACCAGGATTAGAAAAAAAGTCTCATAGCGTTAATTTGTTTTTAATTTTTATTATTCTGATTTTAATAGGAGTGATTGCTTATTTAGTTTATTTTTATGAGGAACAGAAAAATGAAAATAATGAGGAAGAGACAATCAGTTATATTGATGTTTTTTATGATAATTATGTGTTAAAAACTACTAGTGATGTAGCACACGAATATAGGGAACATAAATTATTTTTAACGGTAGACAAATTGAATGGTGTATTTTATTCTATAGAGGATACTTATACAGATATTATAAATAATTTTGATGAAATTACTTTAAAGTGGAATGAATTAGGAATTAAAGTAGATTCTTATCATGAACTAAATCAAGCGATTTATGAAATCATAGGATCTAGTGATTTAGGATATTTTGTTATTTATTTGTTAGAGATCGATAACACTACTTTAGTACTAGAATTTAATTTTACTTCTTTAAGTGTATTTGATGAGATGGAAGATGAAGTACTAAAAATAGTCAAAAGTGTAAAAGTATCTACTACTTCAGCAGTAAATAATTTTGTTTATCCAGAATTTAATTTGGCCCCATTCGGTAGTCAATAGAAAAAGTTTAGACTTTTTCTTTTTTCTTTGTTACAATGGTATAGGATGGTGAATGACATGAAAGTTACAATTTTAGGTACAGGGGCATACGGATTAGCGTTATCGCTTATGTTTAATCGCAATCATAATGATATTGTTTTATGGACGAAGTTTAGAGAAGAAAAAGAATATATAGAAAAAAATCAAGGGAATCCTAAAGTTTTGCCAAATATAACGATTCCTGAGAATATTATTATCACTACGGATTTAGATTTTGCTATTGCAGATTCTAATTTAATTGTAATAGCAGTTCCTACGGCATTTGTCGATGATATTAGTTTAGCATTATCTAGTAAGGTTAGTGATAATCAACATCTTTGTATTGCATCTAAAGGAATAGAACGAGATAGTTGTACTTTTGTTCATGATATTGTATTACGACATATTAAGACGAAAAATTTGGCAATTATTTCAGGGCCTTCGTTTGCTACAGATATTGCTAATATGAATCCAGTAGGATTAAGTCTTGCTACTACAAACAAAGAAACAGAAGCAATCATTAAAGCGACATTACAAAATGATTTATTAAAATTACGTACTACAGATGATATTATTGGAGTTGAGATTTGTGGATCTATAAAAAATGTGATAGCAATAGCAGCTGGAATGATTCATGGAATGGGATATCCAGAATCTACACAGGCTATGTTTATTACAGAATCTCTTCACGATATTCGTTCTTTAATAGATGCTTTAGGTGGAAATAAAAATACTATTTTATCTTTTGCTGGATTTGGAGATTTATTATTAACTGCTACTAGTACTAAAAGTAGAAATTTTAAATTAGGGTATTTAATTGGAAATAATACTTCCAAAGATAAAATTGATGAATACATCAATACTACTACGATTGAAGGATTATATACTTTAAAATCTATTCATAAATTACTAAGGAATAAAGAAGTAGATATGCCAATTATCGATTTAATTTATGATATCATTTATAATGATGCTAATCCTTTAGAATTGATTACTTTTTTAATTGAAAAGAAATAGCATAAATATTTGCTTTTATTCTCATAATATGTTTGGAGGGAACTATATTATGAATAATAAAGAATTTTTAAAAAGCATTTATGAAGTGGTAAATATGGGGTATCATAGTTGTGATAAATTGTTAAAAGATTTGGAAGGAAAAGATAATAAAATAATTAGTGTGATCGAAGAAATGAAAGAAAAATATTGCGCTTTTCAAAAAGATACTAAAAAGTTAGATAAAAAGTACAAAACACAATTAGAAGATTTAGGAATGATGGCTAAAATGGGGTCTTCTATGGAAATGAAAATGGAAGTTATGAAAGATAATAGTGATAGTAAAATCGCTGATGTGTTAATTAGAGGAAATACTATGGGTGTAGTAGAAATAGAAAAAAGTATTCATAAATACGAAGAAAAATCAGATAAAGATGTTTTAAAATTAGCTAAGGCAGTTTTAGAGTTCCAAAAAGAAAATATAGAAACGTTAAAAGAATATTTATAGTATTCTTTTTTTCATGAAAATTTCACAGAATATTTGCGTAGACTTCACATTGATTTTATATACTTAAAACATGAAAGGAAGGTGATGTGTTATAAGTAGGTAATACAATGAAAATTGTATACAACTAAAATTTATATATATAATGCGATTTTGATCACTACACTCCTTATTTCTTGCAACTTCTACACTAAATAAAAACTTACAAAATCGCAAATTATATGATTATGACGAACTAAAAATAAAGCCGCTATAGTTCAATTACATTTTGCTTACTATTAAAAAATAAATTTTATAAACGTTAAGAAAAAGAGACTAAAACGTCTCTTTTTTGATCATATTAATAATGGTGATAAAATGAAAGTATTAATTACAGGGTCATCTTCTGGAATTGCTTTTTTAACAGGAATTACATTATCTAGTAGAGGTCATTTTGTTTATATGACTACTCATACGAAGGAAGAAGCACATCATTTAAAAGAAAAAGTAGATGCTCTGGGCTTAAAAATAATGGTTTTTAAGTTAGATATTACAGATAATGAAGATAGAAAAATATTAAATAATTTAGATATTGATATTTTAATTAATAATGCTGGAGTAGGAGTAGGGGGTTCAGTATTAGATTTAGATATGGATGATATTAGGAGAAATTTTGAAGTGAATTATTTTTCTTCTTATGATATTGTAAGGCGAGTAGGAAATAGAATGATTAAAAACAATAAAGAAGGTAAAATTATTATTATTTCTTCTTTAGCTAGTGTTTTTTCAATTCCATTTTTAGGAAGTTATTGCTCTAGTAAGGCAGCAATTAGTAGTATGGCTACTTCTTTAAGAAAAGAGTTAAAAACTTTAAAATCCAAAGTGAAAGTAGTATTAATTGAACCAGGTACTTACAAAACAGGATTTAATCAAGTAATGATCGATGAAGTAGATAAAAACATTACTAAAGATTCGGTATTTTATTGTTATAAAAATAAAATTTATAGAGATTTAAATAAAATGTTTTGTATTAGTGAGAAAAAGAAAGTAGATTCGATTGTCGTTAAAATAATTGAAGCGGTAGAGTGTAGTAATCCTAAATATAAATATCGTGCTCCATTATTGCAGAGAATATTCACAAAAATTTATTTGATTTTTGCAAAATAATGTTTTCTTCTTTCTTTGTTCATGTTATACTAATTCTAGTATAATAGAGGTGCAAAAATGAAGAGAAGAAAATTAAAAAAAATATGGATTATTATACCAATAGTATTAGTTATTATTTTAGCGTATCCTTGTTTTGTAGCAGGACAAATTATTAGTCAAGGCTATGGCATAGGTTCGGTGTTTAAAATAGTTACTACGGGTATTAAAGATAAAGTATTAGAAAATGATTATAGTAAAACGTTAGAAGAAGCATTAAAAAGTAATGATTTTGAGAAAGATAATATCGATAGTTATTTAACTATTGAGTATCATGAAAAAAAGAATTTTATTAAAAGAATTAATAATTTAGTAAGTAAGGGATATAGCCAAGCAGATATTAATTTGATTAATGAAAAAATCAATGATGATATGGTAGAGAAATTGTATGATCATGAATTAATTAAAGATATCTCTAAATATTTAGCGTTTGATTATTTTAAGAGTGATAATTTATTTCGTTATATAGAGTATTATTATGGTGATTATGAAGAGGCAGTATTATATGTTAATATTGGGCTTGATAGGGATTTTTATGAAGATGCTAATGTAATAACAGAATTTAGTACTACAGTTTTAGCTAATAAATATAATAAGTTAGATGAAAACTTTGAACCTGATAATATTGTTCAGATTAAATCTAGTTGTTCTAAAGGAGAAGAGTATTTATCCAAAGAAGCTCAGGTAGCGTTTGAAGATATGTGTGATGCAGCACTCGAAGATGATATGCATATTTTAGCAAATTCTGCTTATCGTAGTTATGAAAATCAACAAGAAGTTTATGATACTTATTTAAATTTATATGGACAAAATTATGTGGATAATTATGTAGCATTACCAGGGTATTCTGAGCATCAAACAGGGCTTGCTTTAGATGTTGCAGCAAGAGATTATAATACATTTAGAAATTCTCCAGAGTATGAATGGATGTTAGAAAATGCTTATAAGTATGGATTTATTTTAAGATATCCAGAAGATAAACAAGATATTACCGGATATAAAAATGAATCATGGCATTTTAGATATGTTGGGAAAGAAATTGCTAACTATATTCAAGAAAATGGAATTACTTATGATGAATACTATGTCATGTTTTTAGATAAATAGTTAAGGACTAACGAAGTTGGTCTTTTTTTTATTGACTTTATAGTATAAAATTGGATCTGTTAGCCAAGATAATAAAGAAAGAATATTGGAGTTGATAAGATGTCTCATGGATTAATAAAAAAGTGTAGTAGTTATATACTTTCCATTATTTTTATTATGATGATTGCATTATCTATTTCTAAAAGTTTTCTATGGTTAAAAAGCTCAAACAAAACGAATAGTATTATGGATTCTATAACAAAAAAAGAATATAAAGAAGAAGTGATTGCTACTAATCAGGAATTATTTAATCCTCCTAATGATAAAAATGATTCTTATTGGGATTATCAAAATATTCCTTTTTTACAAGTAGATTTTAATGAGTTATTACAAGATAACGATGATACTGTTGGATGGATTCAAGTGATAGGGACTAATATTGATTATCCTATTGTACAAGCGAAGGATAATGAGTTTTATTTGGACCATTCTTTTGATAAAAGTTATAACCAAGCAGGATGGATATTTTCAGATTTTAGAAATAATCTAGATAATTTGAATCATAACACAATTATTTATGGTCATGCTAGATTAGACAATACTATGTTTGGCAGTTTAAAAGATATTTTAAATGAGAACTGGTTTCACGAAAAAGATAATCATATTATTAAAGTTTCTACTCCCATGCATAATATGATATTTCAAATATTTAGTGTTTATGTTATTCCCAAAGAAAGTTACTATATAACTAGTGCCTTTCATAGTGATACTGCTTTTTTAGAATTTTTAAATACTATTACTGATCGTAGTATTATAGATTTTTCTACTACTACTAATATTAGAGATCGAATTTTAACATTGTCTACTTGTAAAGATAATTTGGGAAATAGATTGGTACTTCATGCTAAACTAATAAAAAAAGAAACTCGCTCTTAAGAGTTTCTTTTAAGCTTGTAATAATTTTCTATAAGTATATACTATACCAGTAAATCCGAAAATTCCTAAAATTGCATAGGATAATATAGGATCACTAGTACTAGGATTATCTTGTGCTTGGAATAGATCTTGTACTTCGTCCATAGATAATTCTTCTCCAGCAGGTAGTTTTTGTTCAATACCATCTTTTTCGATTATTGCATTATCTGCATCATCTGGTACCCAAATGGATGGTTTATCACTGGATTCTGTAGTATTTATGATAGTAGTATTATCATCTAACACTAGACGTGATTCTTCAGTAACATTAGAACCCTTTCCTAATTCAATTCCTCCAAAACCATTACCAGATACATCAATAGTACCTTCTAATTTAACGGTAGAACCATTGACTAATAATGCCGCATTACCACCAGTTAATTTAATATTTCTGATAGTAGCACTAGTTTTATATACTTGTAGAACGTAGATTCCACCCCAGACAGTATTATCACTACTTTGACTACTTCCGAAGGTTCCTGTATATCTTATAGTTTTATGATTACCATCAATAGTTACAGGTCTCATAATGTTAATTTTTTCTGTTGTTTCAATATCTTGTCCTAATATAATTGTAGATATTACATCGTTAGCTAGTGCATCTTTCAATTCTTGTTGATTATTTACTGTCATAGTATCGGTTTTAGCTTCTACATGAACTATAGGAATTATAAAAATAGTAAGTAATAGAATCATTAGTGCTTTAGTTAAATTTTTTAACACTTGGTTTTCCTCCTTTCTAATTATAGTTTTCCTGGTTAATTAGAAAATATACAAAAAAAATGTCGAAAATTTTACTTTTTTAAATTTTTTTTGTTTATTCTAGTATAAAACCAATAAAATGGAACATATTAAATAAAGAATATTTTTTACTTACTTAAATTAATTATAATTATGTTGTATAATTATAGTAGGTGAGAGTAATGATAGAATTAAAAAATATAACGAAAATATACCAATCTAAAAAGTCTTTTTCTACGGTAGCCATAGATAATATTAATTTAAAATTTGATAATAAAGGCTTAGTATTTATTGTAGGGAAGAGTGGAAGTGGGAAATCCACTTTGTTAAATTTATTAGGGGGATTAGATAGTCCTACTAGTGGAGAAATTTCGATTAATGGTCGAGATATTTCTTCTTTTAGTCAAAGTCAGTATGATTCATACCGCAATACTTATATTGGCTTTGTTTTTCAAGAATTTAATATTTTAGAACAATATAATGTTTATGAAAATATTGAACTTTCTTTAAGATTACAAGGGAAAAAAACATCTAAAAAAGAAATGAACCATTTATTAAATAAACTTGGATTAACTAATTTAGAGTTAAGAAAAATAAACGAATTATCAGGAGGTCAAAAACAAAAAGTAGCAATTGCAAGAGCACTAGTGAAAAAACCAGAAGTGATTTTAGCGGATGAACCAACGGGAAATTTGGATCAAGAATCCAGTGAACAAATATTTAAAATTTTAAAAGAAATTAGTAAGGAACAATTAGTTGTAGTAGTATCACATGATTTAGAGTCTGCCCAGCGGTATGCTTCTCGTATCATAGAAATAGAAGATGGAAAAATAATTGCAGATTCTAATAATACGGTAAAAAACAAGGGAGAAGAATTCATACTAAAGGAATCTAAATTACCAATGTCATATGTTTTAAAAATGGCTATTACTAGTTTTAAAAGGAAACCAGTTAAATTATTTATGACAATTCTTCTAACAGCAATTTCATTTATTTTTTTAGGAATAACAGTTAATTGTGTATTATTCGATAAGACGATGTTAATTGTTAATACTATGAAGGATAATAATAACTATCTCTATGATGTTTTTCATACCGAGAGGAAAGGAAATTTAGCTATTCAGGGCTTAGAACTAAATAGTAATGATTTCACAAATATTAGTCATTTAACTTCTTCTTTAGTAAATCCGATTTATTTACTATATGATAATAATAAATTGTTACAATTTGAATTTGTTGAAAATAATATCCAATCAGAGTATTATGATAAAGAGATTTCCTATTTGAGGTTTATTGAGGTAAAAGATGAGAGAATTTTAGGAAGGTTAATTGGAAGAGCACCACAACGAAAAGGAGAAATAGTGGTTCATAAATATATTGCTGATTATGCAATTCAGTTTGGCATTAAAACTACTAATGGGAACTTATATTTCCCAGAAAGTTATTTAGAACTAGTTAGTAATAATGAAAAGATAAAATTAGGGAATAATGAAGTTGTTATTACAGGGATCATTGATGATGATAATAGTTTATTTTTAAGTGCTAAAGAAACAGGTGTTTTTGAGAACAAAGAGTTAGGTATCTTTTTTTCTGAAAGTTATGTAAATCGGGCAATCGATATTTATGTAAAAGATTTTGTGGATACTGTTAGTTTAAGAAGTGATGACAAGACGATTCTTGATTATGTTATAATTCAAAATCAAAAGGGAGATAAATCTTTATATGGATTAGATACTAAGTTTGTTTTTTTACAAGAAGAAGTAGATATCATAACTAAAAAAAATATTCGTAAGATGGATTCTTTAGATGAAGATGAAATTGTGCTATCTAGTGAAACTTTAATGAAATTTGATGATAAGTTTAATAGTGAATTTAATAAATATTTACTAGAGCATAGTAATAATACTTTTGAAGAGTCTTTAAGAGAATTTTCATCTTCATATTTAGCTAGAAATAAGTTGAGTGTATATTTATCAATTTATTTACAAGATTTTTCTATTGAGAATAAAAAAGTAGAAATAGTTGGTATATCTTTAGATAAGAATAATTATATTAGTTATCATTATACCGATCATTATCATCCACAGTTAAAGAAAATCTATTCGGTTAGAATCTTTGATGATAATATAGACTCTTTAACTAAATCTCTAAATAAATTAATGTATAATAATTATGTATCGAATAGCAATAAAGTATCACCTGGTGTTTATTATAGTTATGATGTGTTAGTAGATGTATCCGGTAAATTAATAGATGTCATCTTTTACTATGAAGCTTTAGATATTGTCTTTTTAATATTGAGTATTATATTTATTTTATTTACTTTACTATTATTTTCTAATTTTATATCAGTGTCTATTTCTTATTGTAAAAAAGAAATTGGTATTTTACGAGCACTAGGGGCAAGTAGGCGAGATATTATTAAAATATTTGGATACGAGTCAGTAATAATTGGTATTTTATCGTGGTTGATTGCTATGATAGGTTGGATTATTACTTGTCAGATCTTAAATCAAAATATTTTTTCTAATTTGTTTTATGAGTTAAATGGAATAGTAACTCATCCTTTCGTTCCAATAATTATGTTATTATATATGTTAGCAATTGCTTTATTGATTACCTCTATTTCTATTCGTAGAATAGTTAAAATTAATCCTATAGATGCAATTTTAAATAAATAATTGAAAATAAATGAATTATTTTATGGTAAAATATTAATAGAATGGAGGGACAAAATGATTACAATTGAAAGATTAACAAAATTGATAGAAAAAGTCGTTGGAAACAACGAGCCATATTGGATAGAACCAATAAAAAAAATAGTTTTACAAATTATAGAAATGGAAGACGGAGAAGAAAGTAGTATTAGTTATTTATTAGGGGAAGATACAAAAAAAATTACTCCAAAACAATTGTTGGAGATAGATAAATTAGTGACAAAAGTTTGCTTGCAATTACAAATTAAATTAGAAAAAAGTTATCCTAACAATCAAATAACAGATTCTTCTTATGTCATCTCATTTAAAAAAATGGATGGAAGATTAAAATGTCCTGTTTGCAATGAACCATTAACTTTGTTAGCACCTAGCGGAACAACATTACATTGTAGTAAATGTAATAAATATTATGTAAATAATAATGGTAGTGTTGGAAATGAAACGAGTACTCCTTATGTCAAAAATGATATTTTATATTAGTATTGCTTTGTGATCGTTATATAAAAAATGGTATAGTTGATTTTTATCACAATTTAGTTTAGTAAAGAAAGAAAATTGTGATACTAGGTTTAATATGACAAAATTACATACGATTTCTATTTAGAGTTTAAAATCTTTATCAAGGTTTAACTCTTTTATTGTGATTTTTAATTGTAAATCTTTCTTTGTATCAACAAAAAAGTATTAATCTCTGATAAGATTAATACATGAGAAAAAAGGATAGAACACAGAAAATAACTTTTGTTATAAAAGTCCTTGTCTTATTTCTATTTATCTTTAGTTGAATGGCAATACTAAGGTTTTTATAATACTTAACTGAATTTCTATATAAAACTAAAGAGTTATGATATTGCCAAAAGTTTGATTTATATTTTTACTTCAAAATTATTTTTCCTATTTTCATAATCGTGATTTTTTCTAAATGAAAAAATCAATCTTTCGATTGAATTCTATATAAAAGTTCGAGCTTTTCGAACAGATTTTCCAATGGTGCCGAAAGACAGAATTGAACTGTCCGCTGATCCTTACCAAGGATCTGTTTTACCACTAAACTATATCGGCAAATACCTTATCAGTATATCATATTTAAAAAATAATTTAAATACGTTAAATAAAATTAATTTAGATAATATTAGTAATTTATATATTTTATGTTATAATAACTAATGAATATGCAGGTGATAAGTTGAAAACGAATGTTAAATTTTATGTATATATAATAATATTAGTTTGTTTTGCTGCAGTTATTTGGATTAAATATGATTATGATGCAGATAAAAATCATACTAATCTTACTAAAGAAGACAATTCTTTTATAGAATTTTTAAATAATAGTAATATAACAGAATCTACTTTTAGTTGTTACGCTAAAAACGAAACGATTATTTATTTAGATGATGAATATTTATTGACAAATACTGGTGATTTGTATGAAGTTAAGTATGGCAGTACATTTGAAAACGGTCACAATTGTAGAAGAGTAGAATCTGATATAAAATTTAAAAATTTTTATGATAATAATAAAATCATTTATGATGATGAATTGGTTCTCTATGATGTAACTAAGAATTTTGCTCCTTATGAAAGTGAGATAATAGAATATTATCAAATGGATTTATCTAATTTAGAAGAAGTAAGAAAACAATATCCTTATATTTATTTTTATGACGTAGAAGCTAAAGAATTAAATTTAGATAACTCTTTATTATCGTCTAATAAAATATTAATTGATAATAAAGGAAATATTAATATATATACGAATTATGGATATCCTAGTTCATTAAATTTGTTACAAAGTGAAGATACAGAAATTATATTTGATAGACTAGATTATATGGGGATTATTTTATCGATATTTAGAACTAATAAAAATCAAGTATTAAAAGGGGATAATATTAGTTATTTGAAAGTTTCAGAAGAAGTTCCTAATGAATTATATGGACTTCGTGTTATTACTACAAAAGGAATGTATAACGAGGTAGTAGATGATAAATGTAAAGAGCAAGTATGTGATACTAAGTTAGTAAGAGATAAAGAATTTTCAAAGTATTTTGATAATATTGTATATAGTAATGGTAAATATTTATTTACAAAGGATACGCCTACTAAAATATACAATATTGAATCTTATGTTCCAAGTGAAAAATAAAAATACAAAAGTTTTTTCCTTTGTATTTTTATTTTTTTGCTTTTCTTTCTTTTTTTAGAATTTTTTCTTGTTCTTTAGTAATAGAAATAGGAGTTAGAGTTTTGTTATCTATATATTGAACAGCTGGTAATTCTCTCATTTCTTCAATGTCTGGATGTTTATTAGCAATACCTTCTAGCCATTCTCTAGCTTCATATAAAGTATTTGTTGGGCATCCAGTATCAGCTTCGATCAATCTTCCTCCTATATTTCTAAAGTAAATAGCACCATTTTTAATAATGGTATGAGAAAATTCTAGTGTTAAAACGTTATTATTATTTAATATTAGATTTTTAACTTTTAAACCGTTAATATTTGCTTTATAGTATTGTTTCATGATATTCCTCCTTTGGTAGGTAATATTATACATAATTTTTTGCGTTTTGTATACAATAAAATAAAAAAAGTATTGAAATATTATTTTTATTTTGCTATAATCATTTTGTCGTGCAAATGGCGAGATAGCTCAGTTGGCTAGAGCAATCGGTTCATACCCGATAGGTCGAGGGTTCGAATCCCCCTCTCGCTACCAATTTTGTTTATTTTACTAGGTTTTAAGCCTAGTTTTTTATTGGGAATATCTGATATAGGTATTCCCATCTTTTTTATTTTAAGAATAAATGATATAATTATCTAAACAACAAATAGTAATTTGAAAGAGAGGTTCATTTATGAATAAAGGAAACACTGGAATATTATTAATAATATTAGGAAATATATTGTACTTGGCTTATACTTTTTTTTGTGGTAATGAAGTTACACCATTTAGTGAATTTAGTTCAGGACTGCTATTAGGTTTATCAGTAGGAATTAATCTAACAGGAATAATATTATTGGTACTATATATTTTAAAAAATGAAAAAAAATGATTATATAGAAAAGTAAGGAGGCAAAAAAATGTATAAAACTGTTGTTATAGGGTATTCTCCAAAGGTAGATGATATGGCACAAAAAGTAGAAGAAAAAGCAAATGAAATGTTAGAAAATGGCTATAAATTAGTTACAATGTCAATTACAGGAACAGCAAAAGCAATTTTAGTATTTAAAAAGTAAGTAAAAAATAGAGGAGTTTCTATGAATAGTATTATAATATATGGTTCCCATTATGGAACAACCAAACAATACGCAGAAGAACTTTCGAAAAGAACTAATATAAAAGTAATTTCTTTTAAAAAAATTAATCAACAAATAAATGATTATGATAATATTATTTATCTAGGTGCTTTGTATGTTGGTGGAGTATTAGGAATGTCAAAAACACTAAAAATTTTAAATAATATTTCAAACAAAAAAATTTTTATTGCAACGGTTGGTCTTTCAGACCCATTAGATGAAGTGAATAAAAATAATATAAGAAAAAATATGAAAAATCAGATATCAAAAGAAGTTTTTGAAAAGGCAAAAATCTTTCATTTAAGAGGTGGCATAGATTATTCAAAATTAAACTTTGTCCATAAAACTATGATGAAATTGCTTTATAGTGCAGTTAAGAATTTACCAAAAGAAAAGCAAACAGCTGAAGATAGAGCAATGATAGAAACTTATAACCAAAAAGTTAATTTTATTGATTTTTCTAGTTTAGACAAAATAATTACTGAAGTACAAAAATAAAGACAAATTATAATTTATCGATTAAATATCTATAAAAAATTTGTAATTATATTTTAGTTATTTTTTATAAAAAATAGTTCAAACTTACTCAAATTTTACAAATGATGAAAACTCTTAAAAATAAAGGCTTTGTTGATATTTTGCATTATATTACTAATTATAGTTTTTTTCATACCTGATCGGTCGAGGGTTCGAATCCCCCACTTGCTACCAAATTTGGTTATTTTACTAGGTTTTGTATCTAGTTTTTTTGTTGGGAATATTTAATAGGTATTCCTAACTTTTTAATTTTAAAAATAGATGATATAATTATCTCAACAGCAAATAGTAATTTGTTGAGGAGGAATGATTATGAAAAAAACAATGTTGACTGTTGTACTATGTGGGGTTATGATTTTAGGACTAACTGGGTGTGGCAAATCAACTACAGAAGTTAGTGAAGCAGAATTAAACAAAGTTAATAATCAAATAATTGAGTATTTTTCATCCGAAAATGGAGAATACGATAATTTAAGTTTTAATTATGTTGACTTAACAAACAAAAAAGTTGTAGTTGGTTTAATAGATAATAGTAAAGAGCAACAAGATAAATTTAAAAAACTTGTTATCAATTCAGAACTCATAGAATTTATTAAAGGCGAAAACTTAATAGACTATAATAATCAATAATTCAAATTACATTTTTTCGAAATGTTAAAACAGGTTGCTTGTAGCAACAGAAGATTTATAATACACTTAACTGGATGAAAGGAGAAAGTATAATATGTTAAAAGATAATTTAAGAACATTAAGAAAAAATAAAGGACTTTCACAAGAAGAGTTAAGTGTTAAATTAAATGTTGTTAGACAAACAATTTCCAAATGGGAGTCAGGATTATCGGTTCCAGATGCTGAAATGTTAATTGCTATATCAGAAATTTTTGAAATACCCGTTAGTGAAATTCTTGGTGAAAGTATAGAGGAAAAAGAAAACAATTCTTTAAAAGCAATATCTGAAAAATTAGAAGTTATTAATGAACAATTATCTATACAACAAAAGCAAAAAAGAAAAAGAACAATAAACCTCTTACTAATTATAGATGTATGTATTATAGTACTTTTTATATTATTAGCAGTATTGGATAGTCCATATAGAACTTTTGATTATAACAATCCTGAATGGGCTATTATTGGAACATTATGGCATTCGTTTGAGTGGGTATTTTTTAGAGTGGCTCCATTTTTGATTATGATAATTACTTTCTTATTAGGAATAATATTGATAAAAAGAAATAAATAAAAATTATAACTAGATTCTAAGATGTAAATAAAAATAGCAAAATTGTAAAATTTAATTGATAGAAAAAAATCTGTTAAAGTAGTAAACTTAATTTAGAGGTGAAGAAAGTGAGTTTAGGAAGTAATTTATTTCAAATAAGAAAAAAAGCAGGGTTATCACAGGAAGTAGTTGCTGAAAAATTAGGTGTTAGTCGACAGACAATTTCAAAATGGGAAACAGATGAAACTGTTCCTGATATTTACCAATCAAAAAGATTAGCAAAATTATATAATTTATCTTTAGATGAACTAATAGAATTTGACATTGATGTTAAAGAAATTGAGAAAATAATAAAAAACACTAATGATGAAAAAGAAGCAAAAATTAATTGGACTAATGCTTGGAGCAAAAAATATCCTATTCTTGCAACTTATCAAGATAAAGTAAATACGTCAAAGTATGCTACTGAAATTAAAAAAATGCTTAATAATTTGTGTGTGGAGTATGGATATAGTAAATTGGATAGTATGTTAGTTTTGAAAGACATACTTTATCACGAATGGAAAGGCGATAAGTAAAAGATTTTTAATCCTTATATTTTAAGATGTAAATAATTTAATATTTATATCTTATTTTTTTATGTTATATGTTATACTAGTAATATAAATGGAGTGAGGAAAAATGAATCAAAGAGTATTATGTTTTATTTTATGTAGTATTTTGTTATTAGGAATTACTGGTTGTGGTAATACGGATAAAGAAACTGAAAAGTTATCTAATCCACTAGAGGAGACTAAAATTAATTTAAATGATAATATTGAAGTAACTGTAAAAACAGAAAGTACAGGTACACCTGATTGCTTTTTCTATATGTTCGCTACTAATTTAGAAGAAGTATTTCCAAATGCTAAAATAGATACTTATGATAATTATCGCTTTGTATCTTATTGGATGGGTAATGCTAATGATAGAGCGGATGGCGAAATAACAGAAGAAGATTTAAAAACAAATATAAATGCTTTACAATTTAATAGTAATCAAGAAAAAGCAATCGATGATTTATTTAAGCAATATCAAGATAGTGAACATCCAGGTATTAAAGAAGTAGAGTATAGTTTTTCAGAACATCGTCTTTCTTTTGCATACCATTATTTAATCTTTAAAAATAATGATGATAAGTACTTATCTGATGGAGAAATTTTAAATTCTGAAGTTCAAAAGATATTAGTAGATGCTATTAGATTTAATGGTACTTGTGGTGGATTTGATTTTTCGGAAGATATGATTTTAACCGAGGAGTTATGTGAAGAATATCATTTGAGTTGTGATAGATGGTAATTTAAACGTAATTTGATTCATATGAATGGAGAGTAGAGGTATATGAATATTATAGAAATCGATATTAGAACTCCTAAGTTGTTACAAGAATTGTTAAATATTTGGGAAGATTCTGTAAAAGCTACTCATTTGTTTTTGTCTAGTAAAGAAATAGAGAAGATTAAAAACTATGTTCCTCAAGCTTTAGAGATGATAGATCATTTGATTATTATAGAAGATGAAAAGAGACTTCCTGTTGGATTTATGGGAATCGAAAATCAAAAATTAGAAATGTTATTTATTCAAAGTAGCGAAAGAGGGAAAGGCTTAGGAAAACAACTTTTAAACTATGGTATAGAAAAATTTGATGTTAATGAATTAACTGTTAATGAACAAAATCCACTTGCTAAAGGCTTTTATGAACATATGGGATTTGTTACTTATAAGAGAACGGATTTAGATGAGCAGGGAAATCCTTATCCAATTCTATATATGAAATTAGAAAGAAAATAAATGGAATATAAAATGGTAGTGCTGAAAAGCTAAACTTTTACATGAATCTGTGGTGGCTGTATGAAAATCGAGAATGAAATTTTTAAAAGAATGCATGTAAATTTTGATAAATTAATAGATTATGGCTTTATGAGAGAAAGTGATAATTATAAGTATTCTAAAATATTTATGAATGGTAATTTTAAAGCGGATATCATGATCACTAAAAATGGAATATTATCTGGTAGAGTATATGATTTACAAATTGATGATGAATATACAAATATTAGAATTGAAAATAATGTAGGCGAATTTATTAATAGTGTTAAGGAAGAATATCAAAATATTTTGATAGATATAAGAAATCATTGCTTTGAAAAAGAATATTTTATTCATGACCAAGCGAATCGAATTGCAAGGCTAATTATTGATAGATACCAAGATATTCCAGAGTTTTTGTGGGTTAAATTTCCAGGATATGGAGTATTTAGAAATTCTAATAATAATAAATGGTATAGTATTATTATGAACATAAATAAAAGTAAAATAGATAAGAACCATTTTAAAGAAATAGAAATTATCAATGTAAAATTAGAGGAAGAGAAAATTAAAAAATTATTAACTAGAAAAGGATTTTATCCCTCTTACCATATGAATAAAAAGAATTGGATTACTATTATTTTAGATGATACATTATCTGATGAAGAAATTATGGACTATGTAAAGGAAAGCCATAGTTATACGGAAATATCAAAGGAATGGTTGGTTCCTGCTAATCCTAAATTTTATGATGTTATTCATTGTTTTGATGAAACAGATACTATTACTTGGAAACAATCTACTAATATTGTGGAAGGAGATATTATCTATTTATATGTTGGTAAACCTTATTCAGCTATTTTATATCAGTGTGAAGTAATAGAAGCTCATATTCCCTATTTTTATCAGGATCAAAATCTATCTATAAAAGAAGTTATGAAAATTAAATTATTAAAACGTTACCATCCACAAGAATTTACTTTAGAGCGATTAGGTCACTATGGTATAAACACCATTAGAGGACCAAGAAGTATTACTAAAAAATTAAGCCAAGAGTTAACTAGAGCTAAAGAAGATAATTACGAAGAGTAAAAGAGAGGGGTTATATTATGAAATTTAATCCATTGATCCCAGAATTAAGTGTTACTAATATAGAGAAAAGTAAAGAATTTTATCTTGCTATTGGTTTTACAATCATGTATGAGAGAAAAGAAGATAAATTTGCTTTTTTGGAATATGAAGGTAATCAAATTATGATAGAGGAAATCAATGATAATTGGAATACAGGAAGGTTAGAGTATCCCTTTGGAAGAGGCATAAATATTAGTATGAGTGTTTCTGATCTTGATAAGTATTACCAAGATTTAGTAAATAAAAAAATTACTTTTTTTAAACCTTTAATGATAAATAAATACAATGTTAATGGAACTATATATGAAGATAGAGAATTTTTAATTCAAGATCCAGATGGATATTTACTAAGATTTAATAATTAAATAAGAAATAGGAGATAGAAAGATGTTAGAAGATGTAGAAGTTTTATGCCATAGTAGTATTAGATTTCATAAAGGGAGAATTATTTATTTTGATCCATTTAAAATAGATAAAAATTATCATGATGCTGATATCATATTTATTACTCATGATCACTATGATCATTATTCAATTGAGGATATCAATAAAGTAATAAAAGAAGATTCTGTGTTAGTAATACCTAAAAATTTACTATCTAGAGTAGTGGAGGATGGATTTTCGAAAGAAAAAATTATGATAGTGGAGATAAATCAAAATTATGATATAGCAGGGCTTACTTTTAGAACGATTCCTTCTTATAATAAAAATAAACCCTTTCATCCTAAAGAAAATCATTGGGTAGGATATTTAATAGAGCTAGAGGGGATTACTTATTATATTGCAGGAGATACGGATGCGATAGAAGAAAATAGAAAATTAAAATGTGATGTGGCATTTGTTCCCGTTGGTGGTGTTTATACTATGGACTATCAAGAAGCGGCCGAATTAGTAAATGAAATAAAACCTAAAATAGCTGTACCAACTCATTATGGGAGTATTGTTGGACATAAAGAAGATGGAATGAGTTTTTCTAAATTAGTTGATCCTAATATTAAATGCTACATTTTTATAAAATAGAATGCATGGGAAGTGAAAATATGGAATTAGTACAAGTAGGGGATAGAACTTATTATATTAAGAATCCTACCAATATAGGGATATATAAAGTAGATGAGGAAAATGTTTATTTGATTGATACCGGCAATGATAAAGACGCTGGGAAAAAGATATTAAGAATAATCGAAGAGAAATCTTGGCAAGTAAAAGGTATTATTTCAACTCATTCGAATGCTGATCATATTGGAGGAAATAAAGTAATTCAGGATAGAACAGGTTGTGATATTTTAGCGTCTTCTTTAGAAAAAAGTCTTATAGAACATCCTATTTTAGAGCCTTCTTTTTTGTATGGTGGGTATCCGTTTAACGATCTTAAGAACAAATTTTTATTGGCTAGAGAATCTACTGTTACCCCGATTTTAGATAACTTACCAGAGGGACTAGAATATTTTTCATTGAAAGGTCATTTTTTTGATATGATAGGAATTAAAACTAGTGATGATGTTTACTTTTTAGCAGATTCTCTATTTAGTGAAGAAACGATTGATAAATATCATTTATTTTTTATTTATGATGTCAAAGAGTTTTTGAATACACTGGATTATTTGGAAACTTTGCGAGGAAAGTTTTTTATTCCTTCTCATAGTGATGCTACTAGTGATATTTCTTCTTTAATTCAACTTAATAGGAATAAGATCAATGAAATTATAGATAAACTATATGATATTTGTAAGAATGAAGTAACTTTTGAAGAAATAGTAAAAGAAATATTTGATGAATATCACTTATTGATGAATGTTAATCAATATGTGTTAATTGGTAGTACAATTAAGTCTTATTTATCTTATCTTTATGATGAAGGAAAGATCTGTTATGAATTTGTAGATAATCAAATGATTTGGAAACGAGTATAGGTTTAGATAAAAAAGCCGATAAAAATAATCGGCTTCATTTATGGGTATGTTCAAAGTATTTTTTAATATTATCAGGCATTTGTTGAAGAGTAATGTTTTACTCTTTTTTCATTGCCGTCTTTTATTGCTTCATCATAATACCAACATTTATATTTGATCATTTCTAAAGCATTTTCTAATTCTTTTATTTCTTTTTCAATATGTTCTTTTCGTCTTATAAACATTTCTTTTCTTTTTAATAATGTTTCATCTCCTATAGAACACCAATTCATGAATTCTTTGATTTCTTTTATCTGCATACCAGATTTTTTTAAACATTCAATCACTCTTAATGCTTCTAAAGTTTTGTCATTAAATTTTCTAATACCAGAAGAATCTCTATCAACATCATTCAGTAAGCCTTCTTTATCATAATATCTCAAAGTAGAAATGGGTAGATTAAACATTTTAGACACTTCTCCAATTGTGTACATAATTACCTCCTATATTTTTTGATTTTCTCTTGACCTAAAGTTAGGTTTATGTATTAAACTTATCTTAACATCATGAACAATGATTGTCAATGAATGAAAGGAGACCTCTTATAGGGTAATGAAGAAAATACTAATATTGGTTATAGTAATGATAGTTTTAGCCTGGTTTATTTTCTGTAAATCTTTTACTTTAAAAAATAAAGAGGATCAGAATAGTAATTTAGAAAATAATAATGTACTAAATAAGGATGAGGAAAGGGATAACAACATGAATAAAGAAGAGATATGGAAAGTTAATATCATAATTAATGATACTACTTTTACAGCAACATTAATAGATAATGAAACTACTAGGGAGTTCATGAATTTGTTACCACTCAACATAACGATGAATGAATTAAATGGTAATGAAAAGTATTACTATCTTGATAAATCTCTTCCTAATCATGCTACTGCAGTAGAAAAAATAAATACAGGAGATCTTATGTTATATGGAAGTGATTGCTTAGTATTATTTTATGATACTTTTCATACTAATTATTCTTATACTAGAATAGGTACTTTAGACGAACCTAATAATTTGAAAACTATAGTTAGCAATGGAAATATAAATATTTCTATTACGAAATAAATTATAAGAAAGGCGATATTATAAAAGAGGAAAAATTAAAATAATATAAAACGTAATGTTTTTGTTGTAGTTGCCATTGTATTTATAATTGTAATTGACAGTATTGGTACATATTTATTTACTAAAGAAGAGGAGGAAAAAAGAGATGAATCAAGATATTATAAATAATTTACAAAATAAAAAAGAGAAACGAGTATTTAATTTTGAAACGAACAAAAAATATAAATAGCCTTGGTTGTAAGGAAAAACACGATTGGTATTAAGGAGGAATCATATGAATAAGAAAGCAATATTTATAATTACTATGGTGATAGCAGTTGTAGTAATTGGTGTAGGAATATTTTTTGCTATAAATAATTCAAGTAATAATCAAAATAATAATATAGATCCTAATGAAAATATAAACAATGATAATAATTCTAATGACGAACAAAATAATAATCAAAATGATACTAATGACAATATAGGAAACAATAATAGTGTAGTATTATATTTTTCAGCAACAGGAAATACCAAGCGAATTGCTGAATATATTCAAGATATTACTAATAGTGATATTATTGAAATACTACCACAAGAAGAATATACTAGTGAGGATTTGGATTATAGTAACGATAATTGTAGAGCTAATATAGAACAGAATGATGACAATGCAAGACCAGAAATTGCTAATCGTATAGATGTTAGTAATTATGATATTATTTATTTAGGATTTCCTATTTGGTGGGGAGATGTACCAAAAATTATCTTAACTTTAATGGATACTTATGATTTTAGGGGTAAAACAGTGATTCTCTTTTGTACTTCTGGAGGAAGTGGTATCGAGCAAAGTTTGAATACTTTAAGAGATTATGAAGGAATTAACTTTGTTGAGGGCGAAAGATTTAGTTCTAGTACTTCAAAAGATGAAATCGAAGAATGGATTTGTTCCTTAAATTGAGAATAAATACTATTGAAAACTAGAGTAATCTAGTTTTTCCTTTTAAATTGTGGTATAATTTGTATGAAATTTTAAAGACAATGTTATGAAAAATAAAAATATGATTGAGCACTAACTTTGTAAGTTGATTATTAATGATTATTTTTTGGTATTCATTATTATGAGGTAGGAGATAATAAATATGGAATATATAGCTATGATAGGATTAGGATTATGTTTTATTGCGTTGGGGATCTATAATATCAAAGGTAATATTTCTTCAATTCACTGGTATAATCGTACAAGAGTTACTATGGATAATGCTAAAAAATATGCAAAATTGATTGGAATAGGAACAGTAGTGATTGGTAGTAGTATGATAGTAACAGAAGTATTAAAATTAATTTTTGATATAGAAGAGATAACGTACCTTTTGATATTGGGAGTAGTAGTTGGATTAATTTTTATATTATATGCACAGATAAAATATAATAAAGGTTTATTTTAGAAGTAAGGAGAAAAGAAAAAATGAATGAAAAAAAGAATAAAGATAAGGAAGAAGAGAATTATTTAGCACTTGGATTATCATTAGGAATGTGTTTTGGTGCATCCTTAGGAACGATAGTAGGAATTTTTTTGGATAATATTCCTCTTTGTATATGTTTTGGTATTAGTATTGGAATGATGCTAGGTTTAGTAATAGGTACAACTATTAAAAAGAAGTAGAAGAATATCAAATTCATGAGTTAGACTCAATGTTTGCAGGAAAAGATATTTTATATTACGAATAGAAAAGAGAACTAATAGTATATTAAAAAAACTGAACATATTGAACTAGAAGATACAACCAATTATGGTAGGTAAACCAACAGTCGGTTGTTTTTTTTCTTTTATTGGGGTACATTAAATAGGTAGAAAGGAGTTTTTATGGATCCAAAAAAGACAGGAAATTTAATTTCCAAGGCCAGGGGCGAAAAAGGATTGACGCAAAAAGAATTAGCTAGTAAATTACACATTACAGATAAAGCGGTTTCTAAATGGGAACGAGGGATTAGTCTACCTGATATTTCATTATTTATCCCTATCTCTGAATTGTTAGGTATTAGTCTTTATGAACTATTAGGAGGTACATCTAAAAATGATAAACTTGGTCAAAAAGATGTAGATGATATGATTAAAAAAACTATAAAAAAAGGAAAAGAAGATAATAGATGGAAACATATTATAAAAAATATAGTGATTGGTATCTTATCTTTTCTTATCTTTGTATTCATGGTATTATTTCTATTAGATTTTACAAATCTTGAAAACTATTTTGATCCTTATCGCCCTGAAAAGATAAAAATAAGTGATTATGATCAATACAATATAGTTATTACTAATAAATATTTATTAAATGAAGATAATGCATTATGTAATTATGAAAATAAAAATTGTATTGGCCAATTAATTTCAGCTTTGCCTTTAAGCAAGGAAACAAGACCCATGGCCAATGAGCAATTAGATACCCTTATATATACTTATAGTATATCGGAGCAAGATTATAATAAAATGTTTTATGATAAAAACTATGTTAAAAAAGGGATGATTGTTACTTCATTAAAAGAATTTATTATTATGAAAGAATTAGATGCTTTGGAGTTTAATTTTACAGATAAACTCTATAAAATTCATCGAGACGATGTTATTTACTTTTTTAAGGAGAAAAAGATATCATTTAATGATTTAACGAAAGAAGAAGTTTGGACTAGACATGTAATTGAAAAATTAAACGATCAAGAATTTAGAGATTCATTTCCTATTATTGAAAATTAAAAGTACTAAATTATATTGCTTTATAAAATAGATCTTTATTTTAATGAAGATTTATTTTTTTATAGTATAATAGTAATTGGTGATAGTATGAGTGAATTGAATAAAATGATTCGTGGTCAATTATATAATCCTAAAGATTTAAAATTAATTTATTTACGAGATAAAGCGACTCGATTGCTCTATAAATATAATCATAGTTGTTTTCATGAATATGATATGAAAAACAAATGGTTAAAAAAACTTTTAAATACCAAAGGTAATTTTTGGATAAAACCTCCTTTTTACTGTGATTATGGATTTAATATTACCATTGGAAAAGAAGTTATGATAAATTATAATTGTACTTTATTAGATGTTTGTCCTATTATCATAGGTGATTATACGTTAATTGGTCCTAATACTGGTATCTATACAGCAACGCATCCTATAGATCCTAAGGCAAGATTAAAAAAAGAATTTGGTAAACCAATTACTATCGGAAAGCATGTTTGGATTGGGGGAAGTTGTGTTATTTTGCCAGGAGTAACGATAGGGGATAATTCTGTTATAGGTGCTGGTAGCACTGTAGTTCATGATATACCTAGTAATGTAGTTGCTGTTGGTAATCCGTGTAAAGTGATAAAAGAAATAAATAATGAAAAGAGATCATTATGAAAAAAATCTTTATTAAGAGTGGAATTAGTTTGATTATATTAGGAGAAATTTTATATTTACTTCTTAAATATTTTATAGAAGAAGGAACCAGCGATTTTAGTAATTTTACGCAAGGAGTATTACTGGGAATTTCTGTTGGTATCAAGTTAATAGGAGTAATTTTGATTT
Organism: uncultured Bacilli bacterium; assembly: GCA_944371905.1. Taxonomy (GTDB): domain Bacteria; phylum Bacillota_I; class Bacilli_A; order RF39; family UBA660; genus RGIG3091. The sequence continues at coordinate 33,376 of CALVYA010000007.1, forward strand.
TGGTTTATCTTATTAAAGATAGAAAATCTCTAAAGAAAAAGAAAAAAAATTAATTTTAATATTTATATTAGTTATTATCATATTTTGGATTAAACTATGATAGAAAAAGAAGTAAATCGATGCATTAAAAATTGCTATTATTGTTTTTTAATATTATAATGATAGTAGAATATAGTTCATAAAAAGAAGGAAGTGATAAGATGAAAAAATATGGAAGTATTCTTTTAGGAAGTGTTCTAATTTTAGTGGGGATTATTTTTGGATTAAATGCTTTAGATATTACTGATATTAATATTTTTTTTGATGGATGGTGGACGTTCTTTATTATTATACCTTGCTTGATAGGAGTTTTTAATGACCGTGATATTACGGGTGATATAATAGGATTGGGTATAGGAATTGTATTATTTCTTGCTTGTCAAGGGATTCTATCATTTGAAATTATTTGGAAGTTAATGGTACCAGTTATTTTGGTTCTCCTAGGATTAGTTATTATTTTTAAGGATGCATTACAAGGTAAAACAAGAAAAGAAATGAGTAAAGTTGAAAAGAAGGATGTAAAGACTTATAGTGCTACTTTTGGTAGTCAGCGACTTAATTTTGATCATGAGGAGTTTAAGGGGTGTGAATTATCTGCTGTATTTGGTGAAATAATTTGTGATTTAAGAGAATCTAAAATATCTAGCGATGTAGTAATTAATGTTAGTTGTATTTTTGGGGGAATTGACATTTTATTACCTAAAGATATGAAAGTTAAAGTAACTTCTACTCCAGTTTTTGGCGGAATTAATAATAAATATATCAATTCTAAAAAAGAAAAGGTTAAAACGATTTATATTAATGCAACTTGTATATTTGGGGGAGTTGACATTAAGTGATAAACTTTCACAAAATAATTAAGTATTGTGCTTTAGCCTTTGCTTTTTTTCTTGTGTTTGGAATTTTATCTGGAATTATGTATTTGATGATGTCCTTAGGAAATGCCTTTTCTAAGGATTCTAATCCTAGTGATAGGTTAGAAGAGTTAAATATCAATGGTACTGCAAAAGTAATCAATATAAATATTAATCACTCTAATTTAATAATAAAAACAGGTGAACTGTTCAAAGTAATGACTAACAATGAAGATATTGTCATAAGAGAAGAAGAGAATGGACTTTTTATTGAAGAAGAAAATAATCGTTGGTTGTCTTTTGGTAAGAATGAAGATAATTTAGTTATTTATGTTCCTAATGATTTAATTTTAGATGAAATAGTGATTGATACTGGCACTGGTAAAATAGAAATAGATAAATTATCCACCCAAAAATTATATTTGGATTTAGGATCAGGAAACCTTGTAGCAAATCAACTAGAAGTGCTAGAGAAGAGTGAAATTGATGGTGGAGTTGGAGAAATAGAAGTAAAACAGGGATTACTTTATAATCTTGATTTGGATATGGGAGTAGGAAATGCAACTTTAAATTCTTATTTATTAGGAAAGAGTGATATTAGTGTAGGAGTTGGTTCTATAAACTTAAATTTAATGGGGAATAAAGATGAATATAATATAACCGTAGATAAGGAAATAGGTTCGGTTAAAATGGAAGGTACTGAAATTCGTTCTAATACTCACTATGGTAATGGCTCTAATTTGATTCAGATTGATGGTGGTATAGGAAATATAGATATTGATTTTAAAGGTGGATTTTATGAGTAAGGATATTCTTGTAGTTAAAAAGTTAACTAAATATTATGGAGCAACGAAAGGGGTAGAGAATTTATCTTTTTCTTTACAAGAAGGTGAGATATTAGGTTTTATCGGTCCTAATGGAGCGGGAAAGTCGACTACTATTCGCTCTATTATGAATTTAGTTAATAAAACAAAAGGTGAAGTTTTGGTATATAATCGTCCTTTGACCAAAGATAATGTAAAATTAAAAGCTATAATAGGGTATTTACCAAGTGAAATTCATTTATATGAAGATTTATTAGTAAAAGAAATGTTGGATTATCATGAAAGTTTTTTTACTAAAGATATCCATAAAAGAAGAGAAGAATTGGTGCAACGTTTAAAATAGATGAGACTAAAAAAATAGGAGATTTATCATTAGGAAATTTAAAAAAGGTGGGAATTGTTTTAGCTTTTATGCATGAGCCTAAAATTATTATTTTGGATGAACCAACAAGCGGATTAGATCCTATGATGCAAAATGTTTTTTATGAATTAATGAAAGAAGAAAAAAAGAAAGGGACTAGTATCTTTTATTCTACTCATATTTTAAGTGAAGTATCTAAAGTCTGTGATCGTGTAGGAATTCTTAAAGATGGGAATTTATTAAAAATAGAAGATGTAAAAGAGTTATCAAATAAAAATTTAACATTGGTAACTATTGTTTCTAATGAAATAGATAGAATAGTACAGCAATTAGCTATTGATGTTCTGCTTCAAGAAAAAGATAGGATTCAATTTAAAAATACGATGACACCAAATGAATTGTTAAGAAAATTATCTAAGTATAATATAGATAAAATATTGATAGAAGAAGCTAGTTTAGAAGATATTTTTTTACATTATTATGAATAGGAGTAAGGCTTATGTTGCAAAGAGAATTGAAAATTAATTTTAAAAATTTTGTTATATGGTTGTCTATTTTAATAGGTATCTTTTTGATTGTCTATTGTATTTATCCTATGATTATTCAAGGTGATAACATAAAGGAAATCGATAATTTGATGAAGTTATTTCCTCAAGAAGTATTAATGGCTTTTAATATGGATATTACTTCTTTAAATAGTGTTTTTGGTTGGATAAAATCAGAAGGTTTTATCTTTGCTCTTTTAATTATTGCATCTTATGCTGGTATTATGGGTTCTAATATTTTGCTGAAAGAGGAAAATGACAAAACAATAGAATATTTAATCAGTTTACCTGTTACTAGAAGAAAAATAGTAATAAGTAAAATTGTGTGTGGCTGGTTGTATCTTATTTTTATGGTATTGGTTTTTGCTACTTTTAATTATATTGGATTATCTCTTAGCGGAACCTTTGATATAAAAGAATTTATTCTTTTAAGTATTACTCCTTTCTTTTCTTCTTTGGTTATTTTTTCTTTCTGTATGTTCTTATCTACGTTTACTAATAAAACTAAAAAAATGATAGGGATTAGTTTAGGGGTAGTTTTTGTTAGTTATATGTTACAGGTATTATCAACCTTAAGTAATCAAGTAGAATTTTTAAAATATATATCTGTTTTTACTTTATCAGATATTCGAAATGTAATATTAAATATAGAAATAAATCCAAGTTTAGTTATTGTTAGTTTTCTTTTAACTTTCCTATTTAGCATTATGACTATAGTTAGATATGATAGTAAAGAATTAGTGTAAGATATTATCTAGGAGGTACTATGAAAAAGAGAATATTCATTATTAGTTTGCTAGTAATTGTGATAGTGACTTTATTAGGTATATTTTTATGGCATTATTCTAATGATCAGACTTCCAATAAAATTTATTCTTCGGAAGAGTTGCAAGTAGTTTCTAAAAATCAAGATTATGTAATTGCAGTCAATAATAATAGATATGCTATTTTTATTAAAGATGAGAATGGGTATAAGAAAGTAAAAAGAATATCTAAAGGAAAGGAATTAACTAAAGATAATATATGCTGGTTAAATGATCGGGTTTATATTTTTTCTTCTGATTATGCTAGTTTTTACAGGCTGAATAATACATATGAAGAAGTGGTGTCCACTACTTTATTATTTGATAAAAAACCAATGGTGTTCGAACGAATTTTAGGAATTGAGGATGGATGGATTTATTATAACTTTGTTTATGAGAAAAGTAGTTATACAGGTAAAATAGATTTTGATTTAAAAAAGGTATCGATTATTGAAAAAGATGGAATTGCTGTGGACTAAGAAAATATGAAAAAATATTTTCTTTTTTCTTGACTTATACTTAACTTTAGGTTGTATATTTAATATATAGAAATATATGACAATAGAAAGGAACTATCAAAATGGATAATATATATGACTTTTATAGTTCAATTTTAAATATAGATAATAAAGAGGATCGTATGACTTTAAATCTTATAAAAACTATTACAAAAGAAGAAATGGATAAAATATTGACAATATCTTCTGATACTGATGGTTATTGTAAAATTTTAGCTAGTCAAATTGGCAATCGACTGAATGAATATGGCATTCATCATTATTGGATCGATCTAGAAGATTTAGTAAAAGTGGATCATACTGTATTAATTGCAGAATATAAAACAGGAAATACGATCAAAAGATATTTAATTGATCCTAGTTTTTCTCAATTTAATAAAAGAGAAAGTCACTATCTTTTAAGTCTTTCTCAATGGCCAAGTGAAAAAATAAAGGATCAAGGTATGGTGCGAGATTTATTACAGGAAGGCATAACTTTAATCGATGATGTTAGATGGACAGATTATCTTCAAGCATTTACTAATCAAAAAATAAATGTTAATTTAGCGGAATGCTTATTAGATAATAGTTTAAGATATATATCAAGTAAAAATAAAAAGTAGTTTTTGAAAGGAAGAGTTAGTATGGAAAAACAAACAGCAGGAAGAGATTCATTAGGAGAATTTGCTCCTAAGTTTGCCTCTTTAAATGATGATGTATTATTTGGTGAAATATGGTCAAGAGTAGATAAGTTATCTTTAAGGGATAGATCGTTAATTACCATATGTATTTTTATGGGAAAGGGCTTAATAGATAATTCTTTAAAATATCATTTAATTAATGCTAAAAAAAATGGAATTACGAAAGAAGAAATGGCTGAAATTATTACTCATGCGGCTTTTTATGCTGGTTGGCCTAATGCATGGGCTGTATTTAATTTAGCAAAAGAGGTGTATAGTATGGATAATGAGATACAAGAACACGGGGGTATGTTTGGTCTTGGAGAGCCTAATGTAGCATTCGCTAAATATTTTACAGGCAAATCTTACTTAAAGCCATTGACTAATTCTAAAGATACTAAAGTATCTTTAGCTAATGTGACTTTTGAACCAGCTTGTAGGAATAACTGGCATATTCATCGTGCAAAAGAAGGTGGGGGACAAATTTTGTTATGTATTGATGGAGAGGGTTGGTATCAAGAAGAAGGAAAAAGTGCACAAAGTTTAAAGCCTGGAGATGTTGTTTTTATCTCAGCTAACGTAAAGCATTGGCATGGTGCTAAAAAAGATTCTTGGTTTAGCCATATTGCTATAGAAGTTCCTGGAGTTGATACAGAGAATGTTTGGTGTGAAAAAGTAAGCGAGGAAGAATATAATAATTTATCAAGATAAAATGGGTATTACTTTATATAAAGGAATTTACCAGATATTACCATAGCAAACAAACGTTTGATATATTATAATGTTATTGAGGTGATATTTGTGAAGAAAAAAGAAAATGAAATTGTTATATTTGAAGGACAAAATGTAAAATTAGAAGTCAATATCAATGATGATACTGTATGGTTATCTCTAGATCAAATGAGTGATTTATTTGATAGAGATAAGTCAGTTATATCAAGACATATAAAAAATGCTATTGCTGAAGAATTGAAAGATCAAGAGGTTATTGCAAAATTTGCAACTACCACTAAACATGGAGCAATAGCAGGAAAAACACAAACTCATATGGTAGATTATTATAATCTAGACATGATTATTAGTGTTGGGTATCGTGTCAAATCTAAAAATGGTATTATTTTTAGAAAATGGGCAAATCAAATCTTAAAAGATTATATGTTAAAAGGTTATGCAGTAAATCAAAAAAGGTTAGAATATTTAGAAAAAACAGTTAAATTAATTGATATAGCTAATCGCATGGATGATAGATTAGAGAGTGATGATGCCAAAGAAATTTTGCGAGTAATTGGAAATTATTCTAAAGCCCTAGATTTACTTGATGATTATGATCATAGAACCTTAAAAAAGATAAGTGGTAATCAAGATGATAGAAAAATAAAATACGAAGAATGTATCAAAATTATTAATCAATTGCGATTTAATGAAGAAAGTGATATTTTTGCTCTGGAAAGAGATAAGGGATTAGCATCTATTATTAATAATATTTATCAAAGTTTTGATAATAAAGACGTTTATAAGAGTATTGAAGAAAAAGCTTCTAATTTTCTATATTTAATTGTTAAAAATCATATTTTTATTGATGGAAATAAAAGAATAGCAGCTACTTTATTTATATATTTTTTGAATTTCTATGATATTTTATATAAAGATGGTGCTTTGATGATTGATAATAATACCTTAACAGCGTTAACGCTATTAATAGCAGAGTCTAATCCAAAAGAAAAAGATGTTATTATTGATTTAGTGATGAATTTTTTAACTTAAAAGAGTAAATAATATAGTAAGAAAAAGGAGAAATTTATGAACAAAATATTAATTTGTTATTTTTCAGCTAGTGGAATAACAAAAAAGGTAGCAGAACATATTGCTACTATAACTAGGGGGGACTTATTTGAAATTGAACCAATGGAATTATATACTACAGAAGATTTAAATTGGAATAACAACCATAGTCGATCTTCCATAGAAATGATGAGCGATACTATAAGACCAAAGATAAAAAATAAAGTAAATAAGGTAGAAGATTATCCAGTTATTTTATTAGGTTATCCTATCTGGTGGGATTTAGCTCCTAGAATTGTTAACTCTTTTATAGAAGAACATAATTTAGAAGGAAAAAAAGTATATATTTTTGCTACTTCTGGCGGGAGTGGAGTAGAAAATAGTTTTAGTGATTTAAAAAGGCGTTATCCTAATATTAACTTTATTAGTGCTAAAAGATTGTCACCAAGTATTTCTAATGATGAAATTTTGACATGGATCAATAGCACAATATAATAAATTTGAAAGAAATAAGCAATATATAGTTTCATCCGTGGTATAATAAAATTTATAGGAGGGATAGAATGGAAAAGTCAAAAGTATATTTTATTAAGGAGATTACTCCTGAAAACATGATTAAAGCATATAATGCAGTAGGACATAAATTAACTGGTAAGGTAGCTGTAAAACTACATTCTGGTGAAAGAGGAAATCAAAATTATTTAAAACCTGAATTTGTAAAAGATATGATTAATTATGTTCATGGTACAGTTGTTGAATGTAATACAGCATATGAAGGAGCTAGAAACTCAACTGAAAAACATCGTGAATTAATTAAAGAACATGAATGGGATAAATATTTTCCTTTTGATTTATTAGATGCGGAAGGCCCTGATATGGTTTTGGATATTCCGAATGGTAAAATATTAAAGAAAAATTATGTTGGGAAAAATTTAGCTAACTATGATTCACTTCTTGTATTATCTCATTTTAAAGGACATGCTATGGGTGGATACGGAGGAGCTTTGAAACAACTTTCTATTGGTTGCGCATCTTCTAGTGGTAAAACATTAATTCATACAGCTGGGGTTACTGATGATCAAAAGGTATTATTTAATAATTTACCAGAACAAGATAGATTTTTAGAAGCGATGGCAGATGCTGCTTCTAGTGTGGTAGATTATTTTAAAGGAAATGTTGTTTATCTTAATATTATGAAAAATATTTCTGTTGATTGCGATTGTGATGGACATGCTGCTAGTCCTTGTATGCAAGATATTGGTATTTTAGCTAGTCTAGATCCTGTAGCAATCGATCAAGCTTGTTTGGATTTAGTATATAACTCTAATGATCCTGGAAAAGATGAGTTAATAGAAAGAATTGAATCTCGTCATGGAGTTCATACGATTGAATCAGCAAGCGAATTAAAGGTAGGATCACGTGAATACGAATTAATTTCAATTGATTAATTGAAAAGTACATATTTATTTATGTGCTTTTTTTATATTGACATTTTGTTATAACTGTTATATAGTGAATATAACAAAAAGAGGTGATGGGATTGAATATTATTATCAGTAATAATAGCGATATTCCTATTTTTATACAAATAAAAAATGCTATTAAAGAAGAAATATATAATGGAAATTTAAAAGAAAACACTTCATTACCTTCTGTGAGAGCTTTGGCAAATGATTTGAAGATTAGTTTTTTAACAGTGAAAAGAGCTTATGATGAGTTAGAAAGTGAAGGCTATATTAAAACTATCTCTAAAAAAGGAAGTTTTGTAGCACCTCGTAATTTAGAATTGATGAGAGAAGAAAAATTAAAAGAAATACAAACGTTAATCGAAAAAATATATCATATTTCTAAAATTTCTAATATTACAGAAGAAGAAATAAAAGAGATGTTTCGATTTATTTTTGAGGAGGAAAGATAAATGGAAAATGCAATAGAGTTAAAAAATATTTGTAAGAGTTATCTTGATTTTCATTTGGATAATATCAGTTTTAATGTTCCTAAAGGCACTATTGTAGGACTGATAGGAGAAAATGGAGCTGGAAAGACTACTACGATAAAGTCAATTTTAAATATTATTGATACAAAAGGAACTATTCAAGTATGGAATCAAGATCATAAAAAAAGAGAAAAAGAAATAAAGCAAGATCTTGGAGTAGTGTTAGATGATAGTTTTTTATCTATGTATTTAACTGCTAAAGGACTTAATTCGATTATGAAAGAATTTTATACTAATTGGGATGATAAATTATATTTTAAGTATTTACAAGAGTTTAAATTACCTAGTAATAAATTAATTAAAGATTTCTCTAGTGGTATGAAAATGAAACTAAAAATTATTATTGCTATTTCTCATGCTCCTAAAGTTTTATTATTAGATGAACCAACTAGTGGACTAGATCCTATTGTAAGAAATGAGCTATTAGATGTTTTTAGAAAATATATTCTAGATGATGAAGAACGTTCTATTTTAATATCTTCTCACATTACTAGTGATTTAGAGCATATTGCTGATTATATTGTATTTATTCATGAAGGTAAAATTATTTTTAATCTTGCTACTTCGGATTTGCTTGAAAATTATGGAATTGTTAAGTGTAATGAAAAAGATTTCAAAAGTTTAAATAGTAATGATTACATTAGTTATAAAAAAGGAAAATATCAATATGAAGTACTTGTAGACAATAAAAAAGAGATTATGAAAAAGTATAAATTTGAAGTCATTGATAAACCAAGTATTGATGAAATTATGTTATTTTATGTGAAAGGAGAAAAATAATGAAAGGATTAATTAAAAAGGATTTACTTAATTTAGCTAGTTATAAAACTTCACTTTTTATATTAATTATTTTTTGTAGTATAGCAATTATTAGTACTAATTCTGTTACTTTTGCTCCAATTATAATTTCCACTATTATTGGAATGATCGTATTATCTACTTTTAATTATGATGAAATATCAAAATCTGATAAATATATTTTATCTCTTCCTGTAACTAGAAAAGATATTGTTTTATCTAAATATATTTTGGCTATTGCATCTACTATAATTAGTGCTGTTTTAGGAGTTGTACTTACTGTTATCATTGTAGAATTGATGAATATGATTAGATCCAATGAATTCATTAATCTTAATTATGATAGTTTATTTAGTACAGCATTGGGAGGAATGTTTGGAATAGCTTTGATTCAATCCATTCAAATACCAAGCATTTATAAATGGGGTGCAGAAAAAGGACGTATTCAAATGTTTGTGTTAATATTCTTAGTTATATTATTAGTGTTAGGCTCTTCTTCCTTGTTTGCTAAAATAGTCTTCCGTATGGATATAAGTAGTATGTTATCTTTCTTAAATAAATTTGGTATTTTTCTTCTTGTAGGGTTGATCATGTTAATGTACTATATATCTTATAAGATATCATATAAAATATTTTCTAAAAAAGACTTTTAAAAGTCTTTTTTACTTGTGAGATAGCATCTTTTATGATAATATATGATATGTAAATTGCTCCATAGCCAAGCGGTAAGGCATCGGACTCTGACTCCGACATCGTTAGTTCGAATCTAACTGGAGCAGCCAAATAAAAATAACTATGTTGATATAGAAAGAAGGATCCGTATGAATTATGATGAGTTAGCAAATTTAATATTTCCTGACGTATTAGATTCTAGTGTGTATGAGGCAAAATATCCTAAACGCAAGTTGAAAGAAGGAGCTATGGTTACTAGATTTGCACCTAGTCCTACTGGTTTTGTTCATATGGGTAGCCTTTATACTTCTTTTGCTGATATTAGATTAGCAAGACAAACAGGAGGGGTTGTCTATCTTAGAATTGAAGATACTGACCAAAAAAGAGAAATAGAAGATGGAATCACGGGAATTATTCATGATTTTGATAATTTAAAAATTTATTTTGATGAAGGACCAACACAAGGAGGAGATTATGGTCCTTATATTCAAAGTAAAAGAAAAGAAATTTATCAGAGTTTTGCTAAAAAATTGTTAAAAGAAGGAAAAGCTTATCCATGTTTTATCACAGAAGAAGAATTAAAAGAGATCAAAGAGGTTCAAGAGAAAAAGAAAGTTCGTATTGGTTTTTATGGCAGATGGGCTAAATATCGTGATTTGAAAGTAGAAGAAGCAATTGCTAAAATTAAAGCAGGAGTTCCTTATATCATTCGTTTAAAATCTCCTGGTAATTTTGAAAATAAAGTGGTTTTAGATGATTGTATTAAAGGAAAAATTGAAATGCCTGAAAATGATATGGATGTTGTTATTATTAAATCTGATGGGCTTCCTACTTATCACTTTGCCCATGCTATTGATGATCATTTAATGCGAACTACTCACGTGGTAAGAGGGGATGAATGGGTATCTTCTTATCCTATTCATAAGCAATTATTTGAAGTATTAGGATTTGAAGTACCAAAGTATGCTCACATAGCACCGCTGACCATTAGAGAAGGAAATACTGTTCGTAAATTAAGTAAGAGAAAGGACAAGGAAAGTGCTATTAGTTTCTATCATAAATTAGGAGTGCCTAATGAAGTGATCAATTTATATATTGCTACTGTTAATAATTCTAATTTTGAAGAATGGTATGTGGCTAATCCTGATAAAACAATAGACGATTATGAGTTTACTTTTGATAAAATGCCAGTCGGTGGAAGTTTATTTGATTTAGAAAAATTACAAAGTATTTCTAAAATATATTTTAGTAAATTAACTGCTGTTGATATATATAATAGAACATTAGAATATGCTAAACAATATGATATGGAGTTTTATAACTTGATGAATCAAGATAAAGATTATTTAGTAGCGCTTTTAAACATCGAAAGAAATGTAGAACGTCCTAGAATGGATATAGGAAGTTATAGTGATGTAAAAAAACAATTCTGGTATATGTATGATGAATTATTTAATAAAATAGAGGCTCCTTATAAAGAGGTATCTTATTCTTATGATGTATCATTTATTAAAGATTATTTTGTCAATGTATATAATGAAGAAGATACGGAAGAAGATTGGTTTCATAAAGTAAAAGAATATGCTAAGGATAAAGGATTTGCAATTAATCGTAAAGAATATAAGGAAAATCCTAGTAGTTTCTTAGGAAATATTGCTGACTTTTGTAGTATTATAAGAGTAATGTTAACTACTTCGAATACATCACCTAATATGTATGATTTATTAAAAATTTATGGAAAAGATAAATTATTAAAAAGAGTAGATTTGTTTTTGGATAGTATTAATCAGTAATAGGCGGAGTAAAAACTCCGTTTTTTAAATAGTTCTTTCTGTTTTGTTAATTATATGTTACTATTATGAATAGGAGATGCTATATGAAAAAGTATATTTATTTTTTGATCGTAGGAATTTTTTTAGTTTTACCAAAGAATGTTTTAGCAATAGTAAAACCAACAGATAGGTTTTATATTAATGACTATGCCAATATTTTGAATAGTGAAACAGAAGATTATATTTTTGAACATAGTAGAAATTTAGATACTAAAACAAAGGCTCAAATAGTAATCGTTACGATTAAGAGTCTAGAAGGAGATAGTTTAGAAGAATATGCTACTACTTTATTTCGAGAGTTTGGGATCGGTGACAAAGACGAGAATAACGGACTGTTGATATTACTTGCTTTAGAAGAAAGACAAGTAAGAGTAGAAGTGGGATATGGACTAGAGGGAATATTACCTGATGGTAAAACAGGAAGATTCCAAGATAAATATATGATTCCTTTCTTTAGTGAAGATAATTTTGATGAAGGAATGCTTAATGGATATAAAGCTTTTTATAAAGAATTAGTTAATTATTATGGGATTGATGAATCTATCGATGAACCTATCGAAGAGGAAGAAAATGAAATATCTCCTTTCGTAGGGTTAATTATGGTTCTTTTCATCATTGGTTTTCCCACTAGTATCATAATATTATCTATGATGGGACGAGGTAATTTCACTGGAAGAGGTGGCTTTGGTGGATCCTTTAGAGGTGGTGGTTTTTCTTCCGGTGGTTTCTCCGGTGGGGGAGGATTTTCTGGTGGAGGCGGAAGTTCTAGAGGTTTTTAAAAGAGTTAGTTGCTATTATTTAATAATATGATAAAATAGTTTTAGAAAGGTAGATGAATATGGGGAAAAAAATAGGAATTGTTATTGGAATTATTGTTGTTATTTTGGTGGCTGTTGGCGCTATGTTAGTAGGAAGTTATAATTCTTTGGTAGATTTGAAAGAAGATGTTGAAAATGAATTTTCTAATGTATCTGTTATGTTAGAGCGAAGAGCTAATTTAATTCCTAATTTAGTAAATACTGTGAAAGGATATGCAGCTCACGAGCAAGCAGCTATCGATAGTGTAACTACAGCAAGAGAAAATTTATTAAATGCTAATACTATTGAAGAAAAAAGTGAAGCTAATAATGAACTTACAACAGCATTGAATGGATTAATGGTTATCGTCGAAAATTATCCTGATTTAAAAGCAAGTGAAAACTTTATTCAACTAAGTGATGAACTTGCTGGATCAGAAAATAGAATTGCTACAGCAAGACGTGATTATAATGAAGTAGTAAGAGATTATAATTCAAAAATCAAAAAATTCCCAACTAATATTTTAGCCTCTATGTTTGGTTTCTCTGAAGAAGAGTATTTTGAGACGGAGGAAGCTAACACAGAAGTACCAGAAGTTAATTTTGAATAAAATATATTGTCAAAAAAAGATGATATATGTTAAAATAATAATGTCTTTTTAAGACATTATTTTATGGCCTGTTGGTGAAGTGGTTAACACGCCGCCCTCTCAAGGCGATATTCATGGGTTCAAGTCCCATACAGGTCACCATATAGAAAGCAACCCTTATTTTATGAGGGTTTTATTATGGGCAAAAGTTACCTTATTTTTATTTCAATAAAATATTGTAAAATATATTTCTTTAGAATATAATAGTGGTATGAAACTGGGGGATATTATGGAAAATAAAGAAATAGAACATGATTTACAACTTTTAAAGGTTGTTTTTAATCAACAAAACTATAAAGATCTTTTAGATTTAGTAGGAGATCATCAAGAAGAAATATTTAAGATAGATACTTATCCTATTGATCATTATGCTAATAAATTAATTCGTAGTGACCATAGAGATACTCTTCGCTATTTTTATCAAAATATTAAATATTATTTACAAAGTAAAAAAGAGTATGCACCTAAAATGCAAGAGGGTATTGCTATATTTGCTAGTAAAGTAGCTATTATGCAGGCTTATTATCCAGGAAGTATTGACAATTATTTTAGAGCAGGGGATGGATCTTTACTTCGTGAAATGTGTAATCCATTTGAAGAAATTACTAGATTATTATTATGTGTTGCTAAAGATGAATACTGGAGTAATCCTAATAAAGCTATTAGTGATTATGCTCTTTCTTTTGATAAATTAAGATTCGAAGATAGTGCTTATTTAAAAGTAGTCCAAGAGGCATTAAATGGAAAAGAATTAAGAGATAAAATAGATTTCTTTTATAGTTCTGATATTTTAGATGCTATTAGTAGAGATTTGGAGTTTTCTAATATTACTTCTTTTGATCCTTTTACTGCTACTACAAAAGATAATAGGGGACTTATCTTAGAACAAATAAATAGATGTATCGATTTATATCATATGAAAGTGGATGTAGGTGTCTTTACTGGAGAAATTCCAAATTGTGATACTAGAGATAAATTGTTATCAAAATTTGAAGACCGTTCTTTTTATGCAAAACGAAATATTGGAATTTATGAACGTACCAAAGAATTGGTAAAAGAATGCTAAAAATAGCGTTCTTTTATTAGGATTTATATTTACAAATAGATAAAATATGCGTAAAATATAATCAAGGAGAGATGAATTTTAATGGGTGAAGAGATTTTATTATTAACTGAAGATAAAATGGAAAAAGCAGTAGTATCTCTTGAAAAGAGGTTTACTACAGTAAGAGCAGGAAGAGCTAATCCTACTAGTTTAGATGGAGTTATGGTAAACTACTATGGAGTAGATACTCCTTTGAAACAATTAGCAACGATATCAGTGCCAGAAGCAAGACAACTTTTGATTAAACCTTTTGATAGAAGTTGTTTAAATGCTATAGAAAAAGCAATTTTTGAATCTAATTTAGGGTATACTCCTAATAATGATGGAGAAACAATTCGAATTATTATTCCTATGTTAACTGAGGATAGAAGAATAGAACTTACAAAACAAGTAAAAGCTATGGCAGAAGAAGGAAAAGTTGCCATTAGAAATATTAGAAGAGAAGCAATTGAAGAAATAGAAAAACTAGAGTTACCAGAAGATGTAGAAAAACATCAAACGAATGAAATCCAAAATTTAGTTAATGAATATAATAAAAAGATCGATGAAAAATTAAAAGAAAAGGAAGAAGAACTATTAAGTATATAGTTCTTTTTAACATATGATAAATATTAAAGAATTAAAAAAATATGAACCTTTATATGTTATAGGTCACAAAAACCCTGATATTGATACTGCAGTCTCTAGCAGCATTTTAGCTAGTATTTTAACTTATTTTGGAATAGAAGCATACCCTGCTATTTTAGATAAGAATTATGATTTTGATAATTATAATAAGAAAATGATGGACGATTGTATTGTGTATCAACCTAAAGTAATAAAGAAAGAAGAGCTATCCAAACAACATTTTATAATAGTAGATCATAATGATCCTATACAGTCTATTGGAGATAGTGCTACTATTGTTTGGGGTATGGATCATCATAAAAATAGTAATAAAGTAGATAATATGTTAATTAGCACCTTATGTTGTAATAGTTTATTTATTTATGATTATTTTAAAGATATCTATCCATTTAGTAAGAAAGAGTTATTTCAAATTTATATGGCAACATTAAATGATAGTGCTTTCTTTAAAGCTAGTAGATATACAAGTTTTGATAAAAAAATATTAGATACTATGGGAATGGATATAGATGTAGAAAAATTATTTCATAACTATTTTGAATTCACTGATTTTAGTAGTGGCATGGATAATGTAATTCATAGATGTAATAAAATATACGAATATCATGGAGTGCGATTTAATACCTCTTTAATAAAAAGTAATAACCAAAATCAATATTTATTAGAAGAATATAAAAAGAGTTTACAAAAAGAAAAGGAACCTATGTTAGGAGTATGGCAAAATTTTGAAGCCAAAGAAACCTTTGCTTTCTTTTGGTATCAAAATCAATTACAAAGTTGGTATTATCCTTATATTGCTAGTAGGAGTAAAGATGTTATGAATGATGTAGTAAATTATTTAGAAAGAAGTGATTAAACTTAATAATTGCTTGCATTCACTAAATTTTATGTTATAATTAACATTGATATTTATGGCTATTATTAAGAAGTAGTAATAAGTTATTTATTTAAAAGAGAGTTACTGGTTGGTGGAAAGTAATAAATGGAACTTATGAATTCATCTTATAAGCTTTTATTAATAATAAACGTTATCTCGCGTTAAGAGACAATGAGTTATAGTTAAACTATAAAATAAGGTGGTACCACGGATATATTCGTCCTTAATTGGTATCGCTTTTTTTATTGTAAGGAGGAATTATGAAAGAAAAAGTTGAAGGAATCAAAACAAGTTTAGATAGTGATTTACGTAGTATTACATCTTTAAATGATTTAGGACAATTAAAATCTAAATATTTAGGTAAAAAAGGCGTAGTTACGGATCTTACTAGCAATATGAAAGAGTTATCCGTAGAAGAGAGAAAAGAAGTAGGGAAAATTGCTAATGAGATTAGGGAAGAAGTAAATAATAAATTGAATGAGAAAGAAGAAGAGTTAAAAAATAAAGAATTAAATGAAAAATTAGAAAAAGAAACCATTGACATTAGCTTACCAAGTAAGAAGTTTAAAAGAGGAAGTCGTCATCCATTTAATCGTATTGTAGAAGATGTAGAAGATTTCTTTGTATCTATGGGATATGATGTTGTAGATGGGCCTGAATTAGAGACGGATGAGAATTGTTTCCGTTTACTAAATTTACCAGATGGGCATCCAGCAAGAGATGCACAAGATACTTTTTATATTGATGAAGAATATTTATTAAGAACTCAAACTTCCAGTGTACAAGCAAGAGAAATGCAAGCGAATAAAGAAAAGACACCAATTAGAATGATTTGTCCTGGTAAGGTATATAGACGTGATGAAGACGCAACGCATTCTCATCAATTTGGACAGGTAGAAGGATTAGTCATTGATAAAAATATTTCTCTTGCAGATTTAAAAGGAACCTTGGAATTATTTGCGAAAAAGATGTTAGGTGAAAATACTAGTGTACGTTTTAGACCAAGTTATTTTCCGTTTACAGAGCCTAGTGTCGAAGTGGACGTATCTTGTTTCAAATGTGGTGGTAAAGGATGTGCTTTATGTAAGCAAACAGGATGGATTGAAGTATTAGGTGCTGGTATGGTACATCCTAATGTACTTAGAATGGGTGGATATGATCCTGAAATATGGACAGGATTTGCTTTTGGTACAGGATTAGATCGCTTTGCAATGTTCCGTTATGCCATACCTGATATTCGTTACTTATATACGAATGATATTAGATTTTTAGAACAATTCGATAGAAAGGATGAAGAAAATGAAATTAAGTAGAAAATTTGTTAGCGATTACGTAGATATTGATGTAGATATTAATACTCTAGCAGAAGATATGACTAGTATTGGTAATGAATATGATTCTTGTGGTAAGTTAATTCCTGCTACTAAGTTAATAATTGGTGAAGTAATTGATTGTCATCCACATCCTGATAGTGATCATTTAAATGTTTGCAAAGTAGATATTGGTAGTGAAATCTTACAAATTGTGTGTGGTGCTCCTAATGTAAGAAGTGGTCTTAAAGTTATAGTAGCACTAACTGGAGCTGTATTACCAGGTGGTGTAATTAAAAAAAGTGTAATTCGTGGAGAAGAGTCTAATGGAATGATCTGTGCAATTAGTGAATTAGGTCTTGAACATAAATTTTTAACTAGTAAAGATATTGATGGCATTCATGAATTACCACAAGATGCTAAAGTAGGATCTGATCCTATTAAGTATTTAGAATTAGATGACGAAGTAATTGATTTTGAATTAACATCCAATCGAGGAGATTTATTAAGTATTTTGGGGATGGCTTATGAAATAGGGGCTTTATATAATAAAAAAGTAAAAGATATTGATTTAAGTTATGAAAGTACTGAGGAAGATGTTAATAATGTATTTAGCTTAGATATTAGAACTTCTAATTGTCCTTTATTTTTAGCTAAAAAAGTAACGAATGTAACAATCAAAGAAAGCCCGGCGTTCATTAAAAATAGATTAATAGCCTCTGGTATTAGGCCTATTAATAATGTTGTTGATATTTCTAATTATGTTATGTTAGAGACAGGTCAACCATTACATTATTATGATGCTAATCGATTGGGTGAGAAAATAGTTGTGCGTATGGCCAATGATGGAGAAGAATTAACTACTTTGGATGGACAAAAACGTATATTATCTAATAGTGATATAGTAATTGCTACCGATAAGGAAGCAGTGGGACTTGCTGGAGTTATGGGGGGACTTACTACTGAAATCGAAGAAGATACAAAAGATATTATTATTGAGTCGGCTATTTTTAATGCAACCTCTATTCGTAAAACTTCAAAGAAGGTATTAAGAAGCGAGGCAAGTAATCGTTTTGAAAAAGGACTTGATCCTAAAAGAACTTATATGGCTATAGAGAGAAGTTGTCATTTATTAGAGAAATATGCGGATGCTACTATTGTTGGAGGGATAGTAGAATATAAAGATATGGATATTAATGATAGAAAAATAGATATTACATGTGAGAAAATTAATAAAGTATTAGGAATTACGATTCCAGAAGATGAAATATTATCTATTTTTGATAGACTAGGATTTACTTATACTATTAATAAAGATTTAATTACTGTAGTAGTACCTACTAGAAGAATTGATATTAGTATTCCTGAAGACTTAGTTGAAGAAGTAGGAAGAATCTATGGAATTGATAAAATTCAAGGTAAGAAACTAGAGTTACCAGTAAAACCAGGTAATTGTAATAAAAATATAAGATTAATTCGTAATAAATTAGCAAGTCTTGGATTAAATGAGACATTAAGTTATTCATTAATTTCAGAAAGTGATGTTCATAAATTTACTAATGATGAATTTACTCATGTAAAAGTATTAGATCCAATGAGTGAAGATCGTAATACGTTAAGGTATAGTTTAATTCCATCTTTATTAAATATTTATAATTATAATAAAGCAAGATCTAACCACGATATTTCTATTTATGAAGTAGGAAAAGGGTTCTATAAAAAAGATAATGAATATTATGAAGAAAATAAGCTAGCTATTTTAATGACTGGAAAGTATTTAGAAGGTATCTCTTCCATGAAAGTTGATTTCTATGTTATTAAAGGGATTTTAGAAGAATTATTAGAATATTTAGGTTATAAAAATCGTTATAGTCTAAAAATAGATAATCTTCCAAGAGAATTTCATCCTGGTCAAAGTGCATCTATTGTTTTAAATGGTAACCCTATTGGTATTATTGGTAAATTACATCCAAGTGTTACTAAAGATGATATTTATGTAATAGAAATTAACTTAGATAAATTATTTAGTTTCAAAGTTAAGAGTATGCAATATAAAGAATTATCTAAATATCCAGCGATTGCTAAAGATATGGCATTCATTGTTAAAAAGAATATTATGGCAAGCGAAGTTATGGATGTTATCAAAAGAGCTTGTGGTAGATTACTAGTAGATATTTCTGTTTTTGATGTTTATGAAGGAGATAAAATAAATAGTGACGAAAAGTCGATTGCCTTTACTCTTACTTTCCAAGATCAAAATAGGACTTTAAGTGATGAAGAGGTCATGGATTTATTTAGTAAAGCAATTAAAGAAGTTGAAGTTAAGCTTCATGGCGTATTAAGAGATAAATAAGAGAAAAGATTGTAGAAATACAGTCTTTTTTGTTGAAATTTATAGGGTAGAGGAGTGCTTAAAAGAGAAAGTTTATTTGGTAGAATAAAATTATAGAATATGATACCCTGTCAAAAAGTGTAAGGACCCTAAAAATTTTTCTTGAAAATTTCCTGGGGAGGGGGGGTATAATGTATATAGGATAAACTAAAACGGAGTGATAAGGATGTATAGGAATAAGAAGAAAATAGTGATAGGAATACTATGTATAGTAGTATTAATCATGGTAGTAGTGTATGCAGCATTTAATACAAGATTAACGATTAACGGAACAGGAAATATCACAAGTACTTGGAATATAGAAATAACTTCTATTACTAGTAGTATTACAGGAACAGCTTATAATATAACAGAACCAACCTATAGTGGAACGAATGCAACTTTTAATGCAGGATTAAAGAAACCGGGAGATAAGATAGAATATAATATTACAATTACCAATAATGGAAGTATAGATGCTATTATTAATACAGTAGATATAAAAACAACAGGAAGTTATGTTATTTTATACACAGTAGAAGGAATACAGAATCAAGAGAGATTAGCAAGTAAAGGTAGTAAGACATTTAAAATCATAGTAGAGTTTGATAGGGAAGCTACTAGTATACCAAGTGATACTACAAAAGAAATCATAATGAATATCGAGTGTATTCAAGATGATGGACAACAATTAACTCCAAGTGATCCTAATATTGATAATGAAGATACTGGATTAACACTAGTAAATGCTATATTAAGAGATAACCAAGCTCAAAGTGATGAGAGTATAGATTTTAGCAAAACGAGTGAAGAAGATGGAACGAAAGGATTATATTATACTAATAAAAATACAGAGGATAATAAAACAACGTATTATTTTAGAGGAGCAGTAGAGAATAACTATGTTAAATTTGGTGTGTATCAACAAAAGCTTTCTAAATATAGAGGATATTATTCTAGTACAATGACAGGAGGACATTTTGAATATGATACATTAAGCGAGTGTCAAAATGCTAGTAGTTTTAATCAAAGTTGTACAGAGGTTGTATACGCTAATTCAGGAGATCCAATGTATTGGAGAATTGTAAGAATCAATGAAGATGGAAGTATTAGATTAATCTATCAAGGGATAGCTCCAAATATAATAGAAGATGGTGCAACCATAGGTGAATATAACTTTAATATTGATAATAATGATAATGCCTATGTAGGATATATGTATGGAACACCAGGAAGTAGTAGTTATGAGGAGACACACGCCAATATCAATGATAGTATAATCAAGACAGCATTAGATACTTGGTATGATGAGTATTTATTGAGCTATGCTTCTTATATGGCAGATAGTGGATTCTGTGGCGATAGAAGTATCTATAAAGAGGAAGGAACAGGATTAGGGTATGAAAAGAAAAGAACATTTTACGCTTCTTATAATAGATTAGAAAATATAAATCAACCACAGTTCATATGTTTGCAAAGTAACGATTTATATACAATAAAGAATAGTGTAAAAGGAAATAAAGCCTTAGATTATCCAATAGGATTAATTACTGCGGATGAAATAGTTTATGCAGGTGGATCAAGGAGATTAAATGAAAGTTGCTATTTGAATATCGATAGTACTTATTTTACAATGACTCCTTTTTCTTACGACTATGGTACTTACATCTATAGTATTGATAGTGGGACACTTTTGGATTCCAAGCCGACAACTGGTGTACTGAATGTCGCGCTTGCTCGTCCTGTTATTAATTTAAAGGCAACAGTAGAAATCTCTAGTGGAGATGGAACTAGTAGTAATCCTTATGTGATAAAAACTAGTTAAGCCTAAGTTACCTAAATAAATGGTAACTTTTTTTCTTCTAGGCATATAATTTAGTAGGTGAGGTCTTATGTCTAAGGAAGAGTTTAAAAGTTTTGTAAGAAGGAATCCTACTTTGGTTAAACATGTGAATAATAACGAAGTAACTTGGCAACATTTATATGAAATGTATAGTTTGTATGGAGAAAATAATTCTGTATGGAATGATTATTTAACTATACCAGAAGAAAGGAATGAACCTAAGGTCACTAAAGCAAATGAAAAAGCTTTTAATGAATTGATTTCTATGATTAAAAATGTTGATTTGGAGAAAGTGCGTCATGGTATTGAGGGAGTTCAAAAAACCATTTCTTTAGTTCAAGATCTTGGATTAGGAGGAAATAAAAATCAACACGAAGAATATCAAGCAAGACCTTTATATCAACACTTTGAAGATTAATGAAATTAAATTTAGTTAGATCTTTAAGAAATAATCCTCCTTTATATCATTATTTGAAATATAATTCCTACTGGTATAAAGAACTAAATAGAAATCCTAGTTCCATTAAAGAATTAGAGCAAGAAATGAAGAAAGCCTATAAATTAACTCCTGAAGATAGAATAAGTAAAATCAATGATAAAATAAGTTTTATTGCTTCCTTCTTAGAAGTATTAAAATAAAGCAATAATTCTTTTTTTATGTTATAATTTTAGCGGTGGTAATTATGAAAAAAGAACTTTTAAGTCCAGTTGGAAGTAGGGAAGCCTTATATCAAGCGATTCATAATGGTGCGGATGCTGTATATTTAGGTGGTAAAAAATTTGGCGCTAGAATGTTTGCTAATAATTTTGATAAAGAGGAAATAAAAAAAGCAATTGATTATTGTCATTTATATGGAGTAAAAATATATATTACAATTAATACAGTTGTTTTTGATAGTGAAATAGATGAATTTTTAGACTATGTAGAATATATTTATAAAAGCGGAGTCGATGCTGTGATTATGCAGGATATTGGAATGATTACTTTAGTTAGATCTAAGTTTCCTGATCTAGAGATTCATGCCTCTACGCAGGTTCATAATTACAATGAAGAAGGAATTAAATTATTAAAAAGTCTAGGAGTCACTAGAGTAGTATTAGCAAGGGAATTATCTCTTGACGAAATTAACCATCTTCATGTTGACATAGAGAAAGAAATCTTTATTCATGGAGCACTTTGTGTATGTTTTTCAGGTTGTTGCTTATTTAGTAGTATGAATACCAATCGTAGTGGTAATAGAGGAGAATGTGTAGCATCTTGTAGATTACCATATAAGTTATATAAAAATAAGGAAGAAATTAAGACGGATGGATATTATTTACTTAGTACTAAGGAGTTAAATACTAGTACAGAACTAAAGAAAATTTTGGATAGCGATATTACTAGTTTAAAGATCGAAGGAAGAATGAAGAGCCCTGAATATGTTGGCTTTATTACAAGATTTTATAGAAAATTAATGGATAATTATTATGAAAATAAAAGTTTGATGGTAAGTAGTAAAGATCTAGAAGAATTAAAAACACTTTTCAATCGTGAATTCACTCGTGGATATTTATTTAATGCGTATGGAAAGGAGCTTATGAATATTAAAAGCCCCAACCATATTGGGTTAACGATTGGACGAGTGATTAGTATAAATGATAAATATATCAAGATTAAGTTGGACCATGATTTATATCAAGAAGATGCTATTAAATTTCTTGGTATTGATAAGGGAATGGTTATTAATAAATTATATGATGATAAAATGTTGCTTACTAATCTTGTCAAAAAAGGAAATATTGCTATTATTGATAATAAAGTAGGTTTAAATAGATTAGTAGATGTTGCTATTACTATTAGTAATCATCTTTTAAAAAAACTACAAAATTACGAAGAGAAGAAGATTGATGTTACTTTTGATGTAGAAGCATTTATGGATAAACCTTTACTTGTTCATGTAAGTGATGGAAAAAATAATGTGGTAGTTTATGGCAATATTGTTCAGCAATCTATGAATCAACCAATTACTAAAGAAAATATTAATCGTCAATTATCTAAATTAGGAAATACTCCTTTTAGAGTACAAAATATAAAAATAAATATGGATAACCATATTTTTGTACCATTAAAAGAGTTAAATGAATTAAGACGAGATGCAGTCCAAAAACTAATAGCTAAAAGAGTAGAAGTTCCTTGTAAGAAAGTTTATGATACAGTAATATCTAGCCATAAAAAAGTTATGAAAGATGTAAAACTAGGAATTCTAGTAAGAAATGAAGAACAATTGCTAGTATCTCTTTCTAATAACCTTGACTATATTTATGTAACGGATTTTTTGCTTTATAATAAATATAAAGATCATTCTAATATTTATTTTAGAACGAATAGAGTTATTAGTACGTTTCCAGAGTTTTCTAATATGAATTTATTAATAACAGAATTAGGAGGAATACATAAATATACTAAAAATAATTATGTTTGTAGTGATTATTATTTAAATGTTACTAATAATGCTAGTATTAAATTATTAGAAGAGTTGGGGGTAAAAAGAGTAACGATCTCTCCTGAAGTAAAAGAGTTATCTTCTATTACTGCTCAGGTTGATGTAGAAATAGTGATTTATGGAAGAATAGAATTAATGATTACTAAATATTGTCCTTTAAATATGCTAGTCAATAAAGATAATAAAAAATGTAATTTATGTTTTAGGAAAGATAACTATTATTTAAAAGATCAAAACAATCATGATTATCCATTAATACTAAATAATCACATTACTCACATTATGGATCATAAAAATATTAATTTAATTCATAATATAAAGGAATTCAAAAAAGTAGGTATTAATTGTTTTAGAATTGAATTACTGGATGAAAATTCTAAAGAAGTAGAAGAATTGATTAAAAAAATAAAGGAAGTTATATATGAATGAGTTATTACAAGAAAAAATGGATGAATTATTTACTGAATTAGATCAAACGAAAGAAATACAAAGGTTAAAAGAGTTAAAAAGATCAATATTAAACGATGAGAAGTTAAAAAAATTATTAGAAGACTATCGTAACAATTCTAATTTATATAATCCTAAAACCATAGAAATGAAACGTCAAATAATCAATGCTCCGATCATTCAAGAATATCATTTATTGGAGGATGAATTATATTTTTCTATATTAGAAATTAATCGAAAATTAGAGACATTATTTCATAAAAAGAGGTGTGATGATGAGAATTATTAGTGGAACATTAAAAGGAAGAGTAGTGAAAGGCTATGATGTCGATGGTACTCGCCCTACGATGGATAGAGTTAAAGAATCTGTATTTAGTATGATTCAAAATAAAATAGAGGATGCTACGGTTTTAGATCTTTTTGCTGGGAGTGGTAATTTAGGAATAGAAGCTATTAGCAATGGTAGTAAAGTATGTTATTTTAATGACTTAAATAAAGAGTGTATAAAAGTAATGAACAATAATCTGAAAGAGTTTAACATTGCTGATAAGTCAGTAGTATTAAATCAAGATTATAAAAGATGTTTGGATTATTTAAAAGAAAAGGCTTTATCTTTTGATCTTATTTTTTTAGATCCTCCTTATAGAATGGAATGTCTTAATGAAGTAATAGAAAAAATTTTAGAAAATAATTTATTAAAAGACAAAGGACTAATTATCTGTGAGATTAGTTATGATTATTTATATGATTTTGCAGGATTAGAAAAAATAAAAAAGCGTAAATATGGAGACAAAATAGTTATTATATTAAAAAATAAATAGTGTATTATTTATTTTTTTTTGGTATAATTACCATAGGTGATGGTATGAGGCTTAATAATAGAGGATTTGCTGTATCAACTATTCTTTATGGTATATTATCTTTAACTATTATAATTTTAATGCTCATTTTTGGTATGATGAAATCTAGTAAGGATTTAAATCAAGAATTAGTAAGTAATATTGAAGAAGATGTCAATGAATGTGTTACTAGTGAAGTAGAATTAGAATCTTGTTATTTTAATGGTGGTGTTTGTGATCCTAGTGAATATTATAGTTGTATTGGAAAAGAAACGAAACTTACTACTTTAGCGGATGTTGTTCAAATAGGAGATTATGTAAACTATGATGCTGGTATTTGGACTTCTACAGTTGCTACGCCAACTAGTGCGTCTCCTTTTACTTTTGGCGGATATACCGCGGGAAGTAGTAGAAATAATAGTTCTTCTTGTTTGCAAGGAACTAATTATAATGGATGGCGTGTATTATCTGTAGAGGATGATGTAGTAAAATTGATTCATGCAGGAATACCAGAATGTATGTATGTTAATTTTTCTAATACAGCTCCTAATCGTGTGAACAATTATTTAAATATTATTACAGGCTCATCTTCTGGAGATATAGATACAACGCTTCCTTCTACTCCTAAAGATTGGAGCATTTATGTGAATACTGATTATGCAACTAATGCTTATTTAGTAAATAAAATAGAATTAAATGCATGGTATAATCAAGCTTATCATAATTCTTCGGATATATCTTATGCGACTGTGACTAGTGATTTAATTCATATAAGAACGAATTATTTGATTTCTGATCTTTATAATTATACTAGTTATTATGTTTATAATGATAATAATAATTATTCAGTAATTTCTATGGCGGGAAATGGAATATTTGGTATTCGTCCGGTTGTTGTATTAAAATCTGGTATTAGAACTAGTGGATCTATTACTAACACAAATGGTAATAAAGAATGGATATTAATTAAATAGTAAAAGTTGATTAATAAAAGATGAATAATTATTATATGATGATAGTAGTAGGGAGTGTTAACAATGATGGAAAAGAATAAAAAACGTTTGATAAAAGTTTTAAAATATACTTTTATTATTATAGGAATCATATTTTTAGTTAGTTTTATTTCTAACACTGTAGTTTTAGCGGATGTGGGAAATAATAATCGATATGATACAACTGATAGTAGTAGTAGCTATTCTGGGGGAGGGGATTTCTATTTTGATTTTGGATGGATAATATATATTTTATTTGAATTATTTGGACCTATTCCCGGAATTATTCTGTTATTGATTTTATTAGGAGTATTTATTTGGGCTAGTAAAACAGGAAGACTAAAAAAATTTGCTAAACAAGTATCACATGCTAGTCATACTAATTTACATTCAGAACCAATTGGGGTAGATAATACTAATATGGTGGCTAATAAAATAAGAGAAATAGATCCTAATTTCTCTGAAGATGATTTTCTGGGCTGGGTTAGAGAAGTGTTTTTAAAAATGCAACAAGCATGGACGGAACGTAATTGGAAAATAATAAGACCATTTGAAAGTGAAGAGTTGTTTAGTCAACACAATGCTCAATTAGAAGAATATATAAGAAATAATAAAATTAATAAAGTAGAGAAGATCAATATTAATTTTTGTACCTTACGTGATTTCAAAATAGATGGTGATAAAGAAGTATTGACGGTAGAGTTACATGCTATTATGCGAGATTACGTGGTAGATGCAACTACAAATAAGGTTTTGGAAAGTGATCCAAATAAAGATTGGCATATGAATTATTTCATGACTTTTAACCGTAAAGTAGGAGTAAAAACAGAAGCTGGAATCAGTAATAAATCAACAACCAATTGTCCTAATTGTGGTGCACCTACAGAAATTACTTCAGCAGGACAATGTGAATATTGTAAAAGTGTGATTACAACTGGAGATCATGATTGGGTATTAAGCGATATTAGATCAATTCATTAATGTAAATAAAAAAAGGAGGATATGAATATGGGATTAATTAAAGCAGCTATTGGAGCTATTGGAGGTACTTTAGGCGATCAATGGCAAGACTTAGTAAAATGTGAGGATATGGGGAATGATATCCTAATGGTAAAGAAAACAACTAAAAGTGGTCAAATTTCTAAAGGAAGTAGAATTATTGTAGGACCAAGTCAAGTAGCAGTTATTTATGATTCTGGTAGAATTTTAGATGCTACTGCGGAAGAAGGAGTTTATGAATTTGATGAATCAAGTTCACCTTCGTTTTTTGGAGGTAATTTTGGTGCAGTGTTTAAAGAAATGTGGCAAAGATTTACTTATAATGGAACGCCAGCCAAAGAACAGGCTATTTTTTACTTTAATACTAAAGAAATACTAGATAATAAATTTGGAACAGCATCACCAATTCCTTTTCAAGATTGGTCACACGCGATTCCTAACCAAATGACGGGGACGCTTGCTCCTATGGCGGTAAAGGTAAGATGTTATGGAAAGTATACATTTAAAATTGATCAAGTAGATGTATTTATGAGAAATCACGCAGGGGTTAGTGACATTGTAACGAAAGATGTTTTGGTAGAACAGATGGATTCTGAAGTAAAAGGTGCATTTCAAAATGTGTTAAATGAATTAGGAAATAGTACTTATAAAGTACCAGTATTAGAATTACCTAGTAATACCGATGAAATTAAAGAGATGATGGATAAAAATGTTTTCGACGAACCAATCAGGAATCGTGGAATCAAATTAGTTGGATTTGTTATTGAATCTGTATCATTAGACGAAGAAAGTGATAAGAAAATTTCGCAATATGAAATGAGTTCGAATGCTTTCATGCAACAAGGTGCTGTGATTGGTGCTATGCAAGATGCTGCTAATAATAGTGCTGGTTCAGCTACGGGCTTCATGGGAGTTGGTATGATGAATATGGCTTCTAGTACTGGAATGATGGGAAGTGCTGTACAAAATGCTTTTTCTGCCCAAGGAGCATCTACTACTAGTAGTCCAGTAGATCCTTATCATAAAAATGCGTCTGTTGCTAACTCTACTTCTAACCAAGAGACAACTAAAACAATATGTAAAAATTGTGGAAAAGAAGTAATTGGTAAATTCTGTTCCGAATGTGGAACTCCTGTAGAAGAAGTAAAAAAATGTCCTAATTGTAATATGGAAGCAACAGGTAAATTCTGTAGTAATTGTGGTACTAAAATAGAATAAAGAGAAGTTCTCTTTATTTTTTTAAAAATTCTTTTAATAGAGATTTATTATGTTATAATTATAATAGGGTGATAGTAGATGATGAAAAAAGATAAGAAGAAAAAAGATGTGGGGGAGGATTATTCTAATTTTGCATTACGATTGGTTTTGATATGTACTATCTTAATTTTAGGTAGTAGTATTATTTTTGCCTTTAGAAATAATTTTATAGAGGATGATAAGAAAAAAGAAGAGATGGAAGTTGACCAAGAATTAATTGATTTATTATATAGTTATGTGGCTTATGGTAAGGAAATAAAATCAATGCAATACTTTTATGTTAATGATACTTTAACGAAAGATACTTTTGATAACTTTGAAAAAGTGAAATATGCTTTTCAATTAGTAAATGAAAATAATGTTAACGATTTAACCGAAACAGGATTTACTATTGATAAAGATACTTATCAAAAATTAGTTAATACTATCTTTGGCCAAGATTCTGAAATTGAGAACGCAAAAGAGTTTGAAGTTATTAGTACTAATGTTTTAAAAGATAGTATTGTCAATGTAAAATATGCTGAAACACAAAATAAGTATATTGTGACTAAAATAAAAGATTTTGACAGGCCAATGATTTCTCCTGTATATACTAAAGTAATTGATTCAGCAGTAGATAGTACTAATAATACAATTATTATTAAAGAAAAAGTTATTTTTACATCGGTAGATTATGATAAAGAAGGACATGTTTCTAACATAAAAGTTTATAAAGATAGTTTTCATCAAAAATTAATAAAGGAAGTAACCACTCATGTTAACTATCCAATGGAAGAGTTCAATTTTGAGAATTATTTAGAGGATGCTATTACAGTAACTTATACTTTTAAGCTTAGTGATGATGGAAATTATTATTTCGAAAGTAGTAAAATAGAAGAGTGATCTTCTGTTTTTTTGTAAAAAAAAGAACTTAGAAAATACAAGTTCTCAATATTCTTTCCGTGTTTTTAAAATTAAGTTTAGCGATATCATGTAATTTATCCTTTCCATATTTTTCAACTACCTCCATACCAATGGTATCAACCGCATTACCAGCTCCTTTAGGAAGAGGTATATGAATAGAGTCGCTTAACTTATCAAATTCTTTTATGAAAATATAACGACTAATGATAGAAGCACATGCTACTGCTAAATTTTTGTCTTCGGCTTTAGTCATAAAAGTAATGCCTCGTTGGATATTAGGGGATTCTTTTATATAATCGTAATATCTTTGCTCTCTTGCAAATTCGTCTACTATAATGTAATCATAAGTTTCTTGAATTGAATGAGTCATTTGAAATAGGACTTTATTATGCATGATTGCCTTAATTTTATTAATATTATAAGAATCATTATATTTATCGTTATATTCGCTATTAGTTAAGATAATACTTTTGTATGGTATTTTTTTGATGATTTCTGGAGCGATTTTACTAATTTTATTATCATCTAATTTTTTAGAATCTTTAATTCCTAATGACTCTAAATAAGGAATGTTATCTTTATTTACATAACAACTAGTAACAACAATGGGTCCAAAATAGTCTCCCGTGCCAACTTCATCAGATCCAATAGAGGAGCAATGATAATATTTACCTAAATCTTTAGACTTAGCAGTATCATTAGCGTTTTGACCATCCATTTCTTTCCACATAGTAGCGTCTACATCGGCAGAAGATCCTTGGAACATAATTTTACCAGATTCATACATTGTAATAACAGTATCTTCATCTTGTGCTTGAAATACTACGTAAGGAATTATTTTGTCTCTTTTTTTATTAGCATAGTATTTAATCATTTTTTCTCTTGTTTTATCACTTACTCTAATTACAACGTTCATAATTACACCTCAAAAACATTATATCAGAAATTACGATAGGAAAAAAGGTAATTTTAAAATTCTAGTTTTTATTTATCAAAAATATTGACTTAAAAATTATAATAGTATATAATTAATTTCGAGTTTGATAACCGTATGCTCTAAAGATTAGAAAACCGGATTGTCAAGGCTCAGAAACCTTTATTTTAGGGACCCTTAGCTCAGTTGGTTAGAGCATCCGGCTCATAACCGGACGGTCATAGGTTCGAGTCCTATAGGGTCCACCATTTATTTTGCGGGTATGGCGGAATTGGCAGACGCACTAGACTTAGGATCTAGCGCCTTAGGCATGCAGGTTCAACTCCTGTTACCCGCACCATAAGAGTTTAATCTGAACCTTTAGAGGAATCGGATAATTTATAAATAGAACTTGTCAAAAGTTCTTTTTTATTACTCTATTATAATGATTAAAAATTTTTATAATAATGTAGGATATATTGTAGTTAGTAAAGACTAATTAAATTAATAAGGATACATATTTATGTATCCTTTATTAAGTGTCTACCTTGTAATAATAATTAATCTTTGTCCTATACTTAGCGTATTATCTAATAAATTATTAAGAGATGTAATAGCATCTACGGTAGTATTATAACGTCTTGCAATGGAATATAGGGTATCTCCCGGTTGCACAATATAGGTAATAGTAGAAGTATTTTCATTACTAGAAGGGATTTGCAATACTTGCCCGACGCTTAAAATATCGTTAGTTAAATTATTTAGTGCTCTAATAGCATCTACGGTAGTATTATAACGTCTTGCAATGGAATATAGGGTATCTCCCGGTTGCACAATATAGGTAATAGTAGAAGTATTTTCATTACTAGAAGGGATTTGCAATACTTGCCCGATGCTTAAAATATCGTTAGTTAAATTATTTAGTGCTCTAATAGCATCTATGGTAGTATTATAACGTCTTGCAATGGAATATAGAGTATCTCC
>CALVYA010000008.1 GCA_944371905.1 uncultured Bacilli bacterium
GTAGATCTATATATAGAAGATTATCAGGATTTTCTTAAGAAAAGAAGTAATAAGTATAAACAAGTTAGTTTATTTGATGATGATAGATTATTTTGATGTATATGGTTTTTATATAGTTATTAATTGTGTTTATATATTTTGTTTTATATTTTTTAAAGTTAGATGATCAATACTATGTATTTTATTTTTAGCACACTGTTGCATTTTAGGAAATAGCGATTAGGCTTAATTGCGAAGGCAATAGACAACCCACTTTAGCCCTACCCTAGCTTATACAGTCTATTCCTTCCAATTGCCTTAAAATCGCGTAGGGTCCCTGAAATGCAATAGGAAAATAAAAATAAAATTGCTGGTACTATGATCTATAGTTATGTAGTAATAATGATTGCGGACGTTTGTTTGCACTGCATTTTATTGCGATTAAAAAACAATAAAAATGCTTTTGGGATGTATGATGAGGGCCCAAAAGCAGCATATTAGGAGGAAATATATGTTAAATATTACATTATTTTTAAAAGTTGGTGATCAAAAAAATGGCAGAAAATAATTTCGATAGAACCCTCACTACTAATAGGGGGGTGGACAATACATTAAATCTTTCTAATTTCCTTTTATATCAAGGGTTTGAGAACGATTTAGGTCAATTCATATTATTTGACTGGTTTCAAGCTACAATATTGAGTGAAAGTTTTGATTTTGATCATAGTTCGGGTGTAGTTTTTGGTGTTAGTAATATAAATTATAAAGTTATAGAAATGTTTAAATATTTATTTCATATTGATGCTAGAGATTTGTCTTTTGAGTATACTGGTGTTAGTGGATATAATTCAACTTATAGCTATAAAGATATAAAAATAATGTTTAATCAAAATAGGCCTGAAATGGGTATAAATATTTTGATGTCTGGTCAAGGGTGTAGGTGCTTTGAAGAATTAAAATTAGACTATATTGAATTTTTTAAGAAAATAAAGTCTTATTCTTCTGTAAATTTTAATAGGATTGATATATCAATTGACGATTTTACTTCTAATTATTTCACATTAGGAAAATTGAAAAAATATATAAATAAAGGATCAGTATGTTCTAAATTTTTATCTAGTTTAACAATAGAAAAAAATTTATTATCGACGAATGAACGAATTGGACATACTATACAATTTGGTAGTAAAGCTAGTAATATACAAGTTACTTTTTATGATAAATTGAAAGAACGTAAATCAAAGAATTTTATAGTTGATAATCATATAAAATATTGGACAAGAACAGAGTTGCGTTTTCGTCATGAATCAGCAAAAACTGTTATTGATATTATATTAGCTAATAGTAGTAACATTAATGTTATTATAAAGTCTATTTTGAAAGAATACATTAATTTTAAGGATTTAAATAGTAAAGATAGTAATAAATCAAGAAGATTAAACGCAATTTGGTGGGATAGATATTTAGAAAATTTGGATTCATTAAAAATAACTAATTATTTACCAGAATCCACAATAATAAAAAAGAAAGAATGGGTATATAATTCTACATCTAAATCTAATTTAATGGTTTATTTAACTCAATTAGATAATATACAATTATCAGATATAAATTATAGTTATATAGTAGATTTATTTCAAGCTGGTGTAGATAAGATAAGTTTAAAAGATTTAAAGATAATAAATGAAGAACGTAAAAAGAATAATAAAGAGCCTTTGACTTCTAGCGAGATAAAAGCTTATATAGATAGTTTACATGATTATAATATTAAGTAATGAGGAGTGATATTTTTATGAATGAGGTTTCTGCTTTAGAATTTTTTGGTTATTTAGGTAGACTTGGTGAAAATTCTTTTAAAAAATTACTTATAAAGTCTGGTTTTGTTATTTGTATTTTAGGATGTTTTTTATTGATAAGACATTGTAAAAATAATGTATAGTTTACATTATTTTTCTTTTAGTTAATTGAATTTTAAAAGATAATATTTTATACTTATACTATGATATGGTAAGGGAGTGTATTATGATTAGTTTTTTGTATTATAGTACTAGTAGTGGAATTAATAATAATTCTTTTAATTCTGGTATTGAATTTGATTGGGCAAATTTTTGGTTAACATTTTTTATTTGTTTTCTTATTTTTATAGTATTATTTTATTTTTTATATCATTTTTTTATATGGTATTTAAGTAAGTTTTTATCTAAATTAAAATATAAAACAATTTTAGAATATGATTATTTAGTATCTACTAAAGGCAGACCTGATAAATATTCATATTCTAATGTTTATCAAGTTAATAATGTTACATTTTCTAATTCTAATAGTAATAGTAATAGCACTTAAAAATAAGTGTTTTTTTATTTTTATATTTAGTATTATATAAATTTATGTTATATTAAAATTGAGGTGATTAATAATGAAGATTTGACAAAAGTTAAAAAATATATATAATACTCACCCGAGGTGATGTATATGAACTTTGAAAAAGTTTATAAAGAATATTTAATATATGCTTCAAAACGGCATAAGAAAGAAAGTTTTGAGAATCTTACCCGAGATTTTAACTGTAAAGTATTACCATATTTTAAAAATACTAATATTTATAATTTAACTGAAAAAGATATTTTGAAATGGAAAGATGAACTTTCTAGTTTTAATTATAGTAAAAAATATTTATCTAAAATTTATTATGTTTTTTCTATATTTTTTGATTATTGTTGTTTATATTATGATATTGAAACTAATATAGTTAGAAATGTAGGTAATTTTAAAGTTATTACTAAAAAGAAAAAAAGTGATTTTTATACAAAAAAAGAATTTGAACAATTTATAAGTGGTTTTGATAATATAGTATATCAATCATTTTTTATATTAATGTTTTATACTGGTACACGTCCTAGTGAAGCAATGGCATTAAAATTTAGTGATTTTAATGGTAAGTATATTTCTATTAATAAATCTATTGAAAGACGTGGAGAACGTAATCTTTGTACAACTAAAAACGTTTATTCTAATCGTGATATTATTTTATGTAATCAAGTTATTAAATGTATTTTAAAATTAAAAAAGTATTATACAGTTAAATATGGTAAGTTTTCTAATGATTATTTTATATTTGGAGGATTAAAACCTTTAAGTGGTACATCTATAGATAGATATAAAATAAAAGCTTGTGAAAAATCTAATATTAGATCTATTACTCAACATCAATTTAGACATAGTTATGCAACTTATTTAATTAGTAATGGTATACCTATTAATACTGTATCTAAATTGTTAGGTCATAGTAATATTGATACTACAGCTCGTGTTTATGTACATCAGGATTCAACACAAGAAAAAAGAGTATTAAATACTCTTAATTCTAATAATTTTATTTTTGCGAATCTTACCCGAGATTTTAAAATAAAATTATTTATTATAAAACATTTTACAATGTTTTAATCAATTTGGTGACCAGTACGGGATTCGGACCCGTGAGTGCCGCCGTGAAAGGGCGGTGTGTTAAGCCTCTTCACCAACTGGCCAAAAAAATGGCGCTCAATGTAGGACTCGGACCTACGACCTGCCGGTTAACAGCCGGATGCTCTACCAACTGAGCTAATTGAGCACTATTAGAAGTCTCTTTCATCAATTGAGACTTCTTTATTATATATGCTTTTTTTATTCTTGGCAATACTTTTTTTTATTTTTTTGTTTTTTTTTAGCGAATTTTTATATGTACTTCTCTTAATTGTTGTTCAGAGACTTCACTAGGACATCCCATCATTAAATCTTGCCCACTAACACTCAT
This sequence comes from uncultured Bacilli bacterium, assembly GCA_944371905.1. Classification (GTDB taxonomy): domain Bacteria; phylum Bacillota_I; class Bacilli_A; order RF39; family UBA660; genus RGIG3091. Next base: position 3,773 of record CALVYA010000008.1, read on the forward strand.
TGGGAAAGCTTGCACTTCACGTAAGTTTTCTTCCTCAAGTAAAAGCATTAAAATTCTATCAATACCAGGAGCCATTCCAGCATGTGGTGGTGCTCCATATTGAAAGGCATTATATAATGATTGGAATCTCTCTTTTACTACTTCTTTTGAGTACCCTACCATCTCAAAAGCTTTTTCTAAGCAATCTAAATCATGGTTTCTCACTGCCCCACTAGCCATTTCATTTCCATTACACACAAAATCATATTGATATGCTAATATTTCTTCTTTATCTTTATTAGTTAAAGCAGTGATGCCCCCTTGTGGCATACTAAATGGGTTATGACAGAAATCATATTTTCCTTCTTCTTCATTATATTCAAACATTGGAAAATCGTTAATAATACAAAATTCAAATGTATTAGGATCAATTAAATCTAATTTTTTCCCTAATTCCGTTCTAATCATTCCTGCAAATTTACTTGCCACTTTTTCCTTTTTATCTGCAATAAAGAATAAAACACTACCAGGAGTTAATTTAGCTTTATCAATTAATGAGGTACGTTCTTCACTAGTTAAAAACTTATCAATAGGTCCTTTAAAAGACATATCATCTTGAACGGTAATATAACCAATTCCAGGCATTCCAATACTAGATGCATATTCTACTAATTCATTATACCAAGAATTTGGCTTACTACTAATACCATCTACTTTGATTCCTCTTACTGTATTACCTCTAAATGGTTTAAATCCACTTTCCTTAAACTCACTACTTAAATCCATAATAAGTAATGGGTTTCTTAAATCAGGTTTATCTGTCCCATATAGCAACATAGCATCTTTATAAGCAATTCTCCTAAATGGTCTAGGACTTACTTTCTTATTACTAAATTTAGTAAAAGTATCATAGAAGATTTCTTCTCCAATTTCATAAACATCTTCTTCTGTAACAAAGCTCATTTCAAAATCCAATTGATAAAACTCTAAGGTTCTATCACTTCTACAATCTTCATCTCTAAAACAAGGTGCTATTTGATAATATTTATCAAATCCTCCCACCATTAATAATTCTTTAAAAATTTGAGGTGCTTGAGGAAGAGCATAGAATTTACCATGAAATTTACGAGATGGAATAATAAAGTCTCTTGCTCCTTCTGGAGAAGATGCCGTAATAATAGGAGTTTGTACTTCTGTAAATCCTAAAGCATCCATTTTATTACGTAAAAATTTTAATACTTCACTTCTTAATACAATATTATCACGAACTTTTTTATTTCTTAAATCTAGATAACGATATTTTAATCTTACCTCTTCTCCTACTTCATGAGAAGTTTTCACTTCAAATGGCAATACATGTAAAGCTCTACCTAAAACTTTAATATCTTCTACTAATATTTCAATAGTACCCGTAGAAATATTCTTATTATAATCTTCTTCTTCTCTTTTTCTTACCGTTCCATCGACACATACCGTAGACTCTTTTGTAAGTCCTAGAAAGATATTATCATCATTACTTACTAATTGCACTACACCTTTTTCATCTCTTACATCAACGAAAATAACTCCTCCGTGATCTCTTATATTTTCTATCCATCCAGAGATTTTCACTTTGTTACCTATATCAGATTCGCTTATTTGTCCACAATAATGATCTCTATATCGATTTGCTTTCATAATTTCTCCTTTCTATCTATTTTCTAATTCTTGTTTTAACAAATCATAAGTAGTACTAGGATTTGCTCTTCCTTTGGTTTTTTTCATCACTTGACCAACAAGAAAGTCAATAATATTAGTTTTACCATTTTTATATTGATCAATAGCATTTGGTTGCTCTTCCAATACTTCTATTACTATCTTCTTAATTTCATCAAGACTACCAATTTGTTTTATTCCTAAATCATCGATTACTTTAATAGGATCTAAATCTTCTTCTAAAGACTTTAATAGTACTTCTTTTCCTTGTTTAATCGATACTTCTCCTTTAGTTACCTTAGTAATTAATTCGGCTAACATTTTAGGAGTTAAAGAAATATCTTTAATCTCTTTTTCCAATTTATTTAAATTTCCTAACATAATACTACTAATCCAGTTTGATGCTATCTTAGGTTCTACTCCTTCTTTTAATACATCCTCAAAGAAATCAGAAACACTTTTCTCTTTTACTAAGATAGTAGCATCATATTCAGATAATTCTAATTGATTCATGTATTTTTCCTTACGCTCATTAGCTAGTTCTGGAATATTTTTTCTTATTTCTTCTAACCACTGATCTGAAATTTTAAATTTAGGAATATTAGGTTCTACAAAGTATTTATAGTCGATAGCATCTACTTTACTACGCATATAAACTGTCTCCCCTAATTCTTCATCCCATCGCCTGGTTTGTTGTTCCATCTCATCATAGTTACCAGTATGTTTTAATTCTATTTGACGTTCTATCTCATAGTTGATAGCATCTCTTACTCCACCAAACGAATTTACATTTTTGATTTCTACTTTAGTTCCCCAATTTTCTTCTTTAGATTCATCTTTGTCTTTATCCATAATAGAAACATTAACATCACATCTTATTTGTCCTTTTTTACTATCCGCTTCACTAATACCAGCATATTGGTAAATAGAACGCATCGTCTCTAAAAACGCTACTGCTTCCTCTGCCGAATGTAAATCTGGATAAGTAACTAGTTCTAGTAAGGGAACTCCTGCTCTATTGTAATCAATCGTAGAATAACTTCCATAGTGATCCGTTGATGCGGCATCTTCTTCTAAGTGAATATTATTAATTCTTACTTCTTTTTCTTCTCCATTACAATTAAACTTTAGACTACCATAAATACCAACTGGCGCAGGTTTTGTCTCTTGCGTAATTTGAAATCCTTTTGGTAAGTCTGGATAATAATAATTTTTCCTTTCAAAATACATATATTCTGGTTGTTTACAATTTAAAATAATACTTGCCATTAACGCTTTCTTAACAGCTTCTTTGTTAACTACAGGAAGAGTTCCGGGAAATGCCATATCGACTGGTCTTATATTAGAATTTGGAACATCACTATAAGAGTTTCTGGCACTAGAGAATACTTTAGTATTCGTTTCACTTATCTCACAGTGCATCTCTAATCCAATTAGAACTTTATAATTATTATCCATTATGCCACCTCCTTAGCTATTTGGCCTTTATATCCTAATTTTTCTTCTAAGGCATAAGCAATATTTAATACATTTTCATCATCATAACATTTACCGGTGATATTTACTCCCACTGGTAAATCATTTACAAAACCATCGGGAATCGTAATTGATGGGAATCCTCCAAAGTTTCCTATTTGTAAATGTTCTTCTAAAATAGTAGTATCCTTATCTAACATATCATCGTTTTTCTCTAATAATTTGGCTGGACCACTACCTACTGGTAAAATAACAGCATCATAGTTTTCAAATAATTTATTCCATTCATCTACTAATAATCTTCTAACGCGTTGTGCATTATGGAAATAACGATCTTTATTTTGTGCTTGTAATACATAAGAACCTATCACGAATCTTCTTTTAATAAGAGGTGAAAAACCTTTCGTACGATAATCTTTCATCGATTCAATATAATCTCTTCCTTCACTTCTTGGTCCAAAAATAAGCCCTGTTAAATTTGACATATTAGAAGTGGCTTCTGCACAAGAGATAACAACATAAACAGAAGCTAGAGCATTAAGAAGTGTTTTATCGACGGATACTTCTTCTACTTCCATACCTAAACTTCTACATACTTCAAGACAATTCTTGAAATTTTGTAAATGCTCTTTTAGTTCTTCAGTAGCATTTGGATAATTTGCAATATCACATATCTCTTTTACATAACAAAGTTTTTTACCTGTCACATTTCCGTTAAGTGACTCATATAAATGAATATTACTAGAGTCCCAACTAGTCATGTCAAGTTTATCAATACCTTTCATAGCATCCACTACAATAGCTGCATCTTCTACACTTCTAGTTAAAGCTCCACAATGATCCAAGCTAGATGCAAAAGGAAACAATCCATAACGAGAAATCATTCCATACGTTGGTTTATATCCTACAATTCCACAATAAGCAGCTGGCTTTCTAATAGAGTCTCCCGTGTCACTTCCTGTAGCATAAGGATATACTCCTGCTGCTACTGCTGCAGCACTTCCTGAAGAAGATCCTGCACACATTCTTTTAGTATCCCAAGGATTTCTAACTATACCAGTATGCCCAGTCGTTCCAGTTCCCCCCATACCAAACTCATCCATAACTGTTTTATTAACAGGAACTGCTCCCTGTTTCGATAAATTTTCAATTGCAGTAGCGGTAAAAAAGGGAACATAATCTTTTAAGGTATTAGATGACCCTGTACTTAAAATTCCTTTCGTACTATAGTTATCTTTAATACCATAAGGAATACCTGATAATAAATCACTAGTTACCTCTTTTTCCTTTGCATCATCTAAAATAGTAACAAAAGCATTACACTTTTCTTGCACTTGATGAGATTTTTCCAAAGATTCTTGAATTAACTCTCTAGATGTCACTTTTCCACTTTGCAATGCTTCATGGATCTCTTTAATTCCTTTATTCATGTATGTCATTTTTATCCACCACCCTTGGTACTCTTACTTCTCTATTTATATAGTCATCACAATTTGATAACAAGTCATCAATATCAACAGACTCTTCTACTACATCTTCTCTTAACTCATAGACAAAATTATCTAAGCAATGTGTCATCGGTACTACTTCACTAATATTAGGAATTTGATTGATTAAGTCAATATTTTGATCAATAATTTCAAACTCATCTAATACTTGTTTGTTTTCTTCCTTCGTTAAACCAATTAATAACTTATCGGCATAATCATCTACCATCTCTTTAGTAAACTTACTCATATATCCTCCTTACAATAAAAAAACAGTAAAACTTCCCCAAGGGACGAATTACTGTAATATCCGCGGTACCACCCTAATTATCATAAATGATCTCTTATTAAGACTAGTTTTGTTAACGGTAAACAACCGGCTTACATTACTATTATTTCACATAAGCAACTCCGAAGTGTTATTCACAATTCCTCTTAGTGTTAGCTCCCACCATACCTAACTCGCTTATCTAGAAATGCAATTGTTACTTCTCTTCATCAACATTGATGGATATAGTATAAAATAAATTCTTTTATTAGTCAAGACTTTATAAAAAGCTATTTCCTTTTATATCTACTATTAAATTTATCAATTCTACTTTCAGGACTCTTAATTAATTGTTTAGGTTTTAATTCATACTTTATAGATGTAAATGGATATACTTCATTTGATAAAATAAGAGATTGTAATAATAATTCGTCATTTTTAAATGTAATTTCATATGCTCCTGTATACATTCTAGAAGGTGAATTATAACATGCTGGAACATTTAAAACAATAGAATCCATTTCATTGGTATAAATACCATTATGATGGGTATGACCTCTTAATACTAAATCAAATTCCGGATTTAAATACAACTCTTTTATCTCATCATCATACTTTTGATCATTAACAATGGTAAAAGGATGATGTAATAAAACAGTTCTATTCCCTATCGTGATTCGACTATTTTTATATCCTAAAAAATGCATATCCAATCTTCTTTTACTAATCGTTCTTGAAATATCGATTCCATTCGGTACACTTCGATAATCATGATTTCCTAAAATATATAGCGTTGTTACACTATCGCTTTTAGGATAATTTTTAGTAAGAAAATCCACTTGATCATGAATATCTAATCTTTTAATTCTTGCTTGACTTTGATTTTCCAAAGCTTGTCCTTCGATCATATCTCCTAAATGAAAAATATATCTAATATTATTCATTTCTGCATATTCATATACTTTATTTAACATAGCAACATTTTCATAAATATTCCCTAAATGAGTATCGGAAATAACTAAAAACGTAAATTTTGATTCTATAGGAATCACAACATTATCTTGTAATGCTACTATCGGTGCCTCTGCTAATTTAAATTTTACCCCATATTCATTAAATATCCGATCAATTAAGTAACCTCTATCTTCTAGACTATGAATCTTTTTTACTACATCCGATGAATACATTCCTGTTTTCGATTTTAATTTTTGTAAAGTTACTCCTTTCTTTAATAGTTCAATTACTCTTGCATCTACTTCTAACATAATTTACCTCTTCCCTAAATTCATTATAACATTATTTTATAAAAGAATTCTAGTATTTTTGTTGACAATTTGTACCAATTATTGTATTATTGTATTAAGTTATTAATACAAAGAAAGGGATGATGGCATGAAGATAGAATTTGATAATTTCCGACCGATCTATGTTCAAATAGTAGAACAATTGAAAATATCAATAGCATCTGGAAAATATCAAAGTGGTGAGCAATTACCTGTAGTAAGAAATTTAGCTAGTGACTTTAAAGTAAATCCTAATACCGTTCAAAGAGCTTTTATGGAATTAGAAAACGAAAAATTAGTCTACACTGATAGAACTAATGGTAGATATGTAACTGATGATAAAAAGTTAATTGAAAAAGTAAAATTAGAATTAGCCAAAGAAAAAATAGATGAATTTCTAACTCATATGCATAATCTAGGTATTAATAATAAAGAAATAATTGATTATTTAAAATCAAAATAGAAAGGAAACATATGGAATTAGTAAAATGTAATAAGTTATACAAAGACTATGGATTTGAAAAAGTATTAAAAGATATTAATATCACAATTCCCAAAGGAAGAATTGTTGGATTATTAGGATCTAATGGAAGTGGTAAAACTACTTTAATTAAATTAATCAATGATTTAATTACTCCTACGAAAGGAGAAGTACTTATTAATGGTGAGAAACCCGGAGTAAACAGTAAAAAAATTATCTCATATCTACCAGAGAGAACTTATTTAAATAGGGATATGAAAGTAAGCGAAATATTAGAATATTTTAATGACTTTTATTCTGATTTTGATACCAATAAAGCTATTAAATTATTAAAAAAATTAAACATTAATACAACGGATAAATTAAAAACTATGTCTAAAGGTACAAAAGAAAAAGTTCAATTAGTATTAGTGATGAGTAGAAAAGCGGACCTATATATTTTAGATGAACCTATTGGTGGAGTTGATCCTGCGGCTAGAGATTATATATTAGATACGATTTTAACTAATTTCAATAAAGAGGCATCTATCATTATTTCAACTCATTTAATTTCTGATATTGAAAGAATATTAGATGATGTTATCTTTATCTCTAATGGTGAAATTGTATTATATGAAGAAGCCGATAAATTAAGAAAAAAAGAAAAAAAATCAATCGATGCTATTTTTAGGGAGATGTTCAAATGTTAAATAAATTATTAAAATATGACGTTAAATCTTTAGCCAAAAGTTTAGTTCCATTTTATGGATTAGTTTTATTATTAGGATTATTAGTAAGAATCTCAGGAATAGTCCAAGAACACTTTCCAGTAACTAGTTTTATTCATGGCATGATGTTAATATTCTTTATTATTTTAATAGTAGCCATTCTATTCTATACATTCTTTATATCTATTAGAAGATTTTATAGAAATGTTTTAAAAGATGAAGGATATCTAACTAATACATTACCAGTAAAAAGAAGTAGTATTATTCTATCACAAACAATTACATCCTTTGTCTTCTCTATAATCAGTACTATTATCATGGTGCTAGCATTATTAGTTGCTTTCTATACAAAAGGATCTTTAAGTGAAATATTTGAACTTATTAATAAATTATTCATCGCTATGGAAATAGAACCATGGATTGGTTACAGTTATACTATCATGACAATGATTACTGGATATATGGGATATGTATTAATATTCTATCTTGCTTTAATATTAGGACATCAAAGATATAGTAATAAAATAGTATATTCTATTGTATATGGACTAGTTATCTATGGAGTATTGCAAGTATTATCCCTTATCACAGTAGGTCTTACTATATTAATTGATCCTAACTTAATAGAAGTTATGAATAATGAATATGCCACCTTTAAAGACATGGCTTCCCTATTTATCTCTTCTGGAATATTAAGTATTTTAATTCCTATTGGATGTTATTTCTTATCTTGTAAATTTATCAATACTAAATTGAACTTAGAATAAACTAACAAACCATTGTTAGTTTTTTTATTATCCGATATAATAATATAGAGGAGATACATAATGAAAAAATTAAAAAATATAAAAATTATTTTTATTGATATCGATGGAACATTAACTAATAGTAAAAGATGTCTAGAAGAAGTTAATAAAGATGCTATTCAAAAAATAACAAATAAAGATATTTATGTCGTTCTCTGTTCTGGAAGAACGAATCAATATGTATGTGATTTAAGTAAGCAAGCTAATGCTTCTTGCTATGCTATCAGTTGTAATGGCGCTTTGGTTTATGACTATCAACGAGATAAAGATATTTTTAATAGTAATCTTAATTTGCAAGAAGTCACTACTCTTTGGAATTATTGTTTAGAAAATCATTTAGGTTTTATTATCAACACTAAAGAAATGCGTTATGGGAACCACTATTTGCATAATGTGAAAGAAAATGGCATAAAACCAATTCGTTCAATTAATGAAATTAATAATATTGATATTTATCAAATCGTAATTACTAGTAGTGATGAACCTAAAATGAATGAACTAAAAACAATGGTAAATGAAATTCCTTCTCTATTTATGGCAAATATTTCAACTAGATTCGTAGATAACTTAACGGTTTATTTTTTTGATATTGTTAACGTTGATATTAACAAAGGTCAAGCAATAAAGCATTTACTAAATTATTTAAATATTAAAAAAGAAGAATCAGTTTGTATTGGTGATCATATCAATGATTATCAAATGTTTAATGAAGTAGGGTTCAAAGTGGCTATGAAGAATGCTAATAAAGAACTAATAAAACAAGCGGATTATGTAACTCTATCTAATGATGAAAATGGAGTTGCTCATTTTCTTAACAATTTTATAGAATAAAGAAGAAAAATATGTTAGAAAGTTATTTAGAAAAATTACAACCTTATATTTTAGAATTATTTAAAAATGATTATAGTGGACATGATTTTGGCCACTTAAAAAGAACGATGCAACTGGCTTTGTATTTGCAGCAAAAAGAAGGCGGAGATAGGACAATTATTGGAATTGCAGCACTTGTACATGACATGCATAGAGCAATGCAAATCAAAGAAGGCCACTTCGTATCTCCTAAAGATTCTCTTCCTAAAATAAGAGAATTATTAGAAAAAGTAGCTTTAACGGAAGAGCAAATCAATGAAATTTGCTATTGTGTAGAAAATCATGAACAATATAATTGGAATGGAAATAATATCACTAATATCAATGCCTTAATATTACAAGATGCTGATAACTTAGATGCTATTGGAGCCATTGGAATTGGAAGAATTTTTACTTATTGTGGAGCTAATCAAATGCCAATGTATGATGAGAATATTCCTTTAAATATTAATAGTGATTATAATGAAGATAGTGGAAATGACGAATCCGCTACCCACCACTTTTATCATAAATTATCCAAATTGAAGGATAACATGAATACTGAAACGGGGAAAATACTAGCAACTAAAAAACATGAATGTATGACTAATTTTGTTACATCTTTTTTAAACGAATGGAATGGAATTTATTAATATTCCACCCTTGCCTATTATTTTTTAATATAAATAAAAAAAGCAATCGTAATTTGATTGCTTTTTAAGTTCTTATGGAGCAATAGATAAGATAATTTGAAACCTATTACTTATAAGAAAAGTTGTTAATACAACTAATTTCTATAATAATAATACCATAAATATTAATTAATTCCAATATAAATGATAAAATTTTATAAAAATGATGATATAATAAGTATAGTGTAAGAAGAAACTACTTAATTTGTTATTTGGTGAAAAAGGAAGTGTTTTTTATGGAACAAAATGGTATTTTTATTAGTTATCAAATGGCAGAAGCAATAGAATTGATTGAAAGTTTTGATTTAAATATACCAGAAGAAAAAGCAAAAGCCGAAGAATCTTTACTAGAAATAAAGAAAAAATGGTTAAATGATACATTACCTGGGACCGATGTAAAAATTGGGGATAAATTTGTTGGTATGCAAGATATTTCAATAAATGATATTGTGCAAATATCATCCATAGCAAAGCAAGCAGATACCTATACTTTAGAAAATGCAGGAGCATTTCAACATATTTTGATTACTGATGAAAATGGACAATTTGCATTTGACTTTGAAAAGTTAGATAAAATTGCAACACTAGCAAGAAAAAATAACAAAAAACTAATTATTGATTCAGCAATTGTTTTTGGCGACCATTTTCCATTTAAAATTGCAAATTTAAATAAAGAAGCTATTTCCAAATTGATTGCTGAATATACAAAGCAATTAACTGGTAAATATGGAGATATTATTGATAGAATGGATGTTTTAAATTCAGTTTTTCAAAGAGGTTACGTTTCTCCTGGAAATAATGCAGAAGAATTTTGGATTGAAAAATTTGGAGAAAATTATGGTCAAGAAATTATCAGTATTGTAAAAAATAATATAGATCCTAATAATCCCAATATCAAATTATGTTGGAATGAATTTTATTTAACAAATAGTAATTTTGAACAAAGAAAAATGGATTTTTTAAACAGAGTCAAATCTATTGATGGATTAGATGTTATTGGTGTTCAAGATAGATTTATGTCTGGAGAAAGTATAGATTATATTATTAAGTCTTTAGATGAAATTTCAATGGTTAGTAGCGAATCAAATAAAGAAGTTTGTATTACAGAATTTGGTTGTTCTGCAAGTGGTGTTGATTTAAGAAATGGTAATGTTGAAACAACTAATTCAAAAATTCAAAATATCATGAATGCTGTAAAAAAATTATAGTTCTAAAAGTGATACTATAAAAAGAATTGAGGGTCGTATTTGTGATAAATTTGATTTCAATTATGGAGAGTTAAAAAAGAAAGGCTTTGATAATATAAGCACAACAGGAAGAAAAGGAGTTACTGTAGAAGACCGAACTCGTATTGATAAAAAAGCCGCTCCTTTTGATAAAAGAAGTCAAGGAGAAGTTCAAGTTTATCAACAAATAAAAGCAAAAAATCAAATAATAAAACAACAAAAAGCACAACAAAGGCAAATGGAAAAACCTAAGACAAAAGTACTTACCCAACCATCATCTAATAGTCAAAATAGTAATAAAGGATTTGCTAATGCAATTATGCTATCATTAATTGTTAGTTTTGTCTGTGGCGCATTATTTATGGTTGTTTATATGATTATTGGGAGGTAGTTTTAAATGAATAATGATTTAAATTTAAAAGTACTAGAATCTTATGTTGAAATCGATAAAATCCATGATGATATCAATAATAAGTTATTTAATTTTATTACAAAGGCAAACGAGTTAGTTGAATTATCCGAAGATGATTATCAAATTGAAAAAACATTAAAATTAAATAAAATATCTTTAAAAGGATTTATATTGGATTCATCTTGTTGTATCAATTTAAATATGAATAATATAATAAATTATTCAATTCAAGAATTAAAAGCATATTTAATGCAATATGAAAATAAATATAACGAAGATTATTCAAAGTACTATTTGGCTGTTTCCTTATATGAATTGATTGAAGAAATAGAAAATTTAATTGATTCAAAAATTGGTTTAGAAATAGAAAATTTAAGTAGAATTATACCTAATATTAAAAGTATAAAAGAAATGGATAAGGCTAAATATGAAGAAGTATACTTCAATTCAAAAAATTACATAAATGAATATTTTAAAAATTTAAAATTAGATGAAAAAACTTATAATATATGTATCCAAAGTTTAAATAACATTTTTAATTTTTATATTAGCGGATATCCAAATATTCCTGATGAATATTTATATAAAAATGATGGTTCATAAAGATAAACCATCATCTTTTTTAGTAGGAAATATTCTTACAACGACACCTTCTTTAAAAAGTGGTAGCATTTTTAATTCTTTAGTTTTCTTATATAAAGTTCCTTTATAAAAACTAACATCATAATATTCGTTTAATCTCATTAAATGCCTATACACTTCTTTAAAAGGTAAGTATTCACTATAACGAACTTTAGTATCAACACCAATTCCTTTAAATGAATGTGTTATTTTTCTTTTCCAATCAATATAACCTTATCAAATAAGTCTTTAAATTCTTTATAGAACGTAGTTCTAAAATTAACTAGTTTAACTCTATATTTATTATTAACTAATTCAAGTTCTATTTCATCTATGTATCTCATAACTATATCAGCTTTATCATCTCTATCTAAATCATTCCAACTATCAGAGAAAGCATCATATAAAATTGGTAGTTTAACTTTATTGATAAAGTCCATATCACGTTTTATTAAAATATCATCAATAGTTAAATTTAAATTATTAACTTGTTCATTTTCTAATAATTTCTTTTCTAGATTTTTGATTTTATTTTCAATAATAGAAGTTTCTTCTTTATATTCTTCTTCAGTAAATAATTCATCAATATAGGCTTTTCTAATTCTAACTTTTTTATTATTTAAATTAGTTATTTCTTTTTCGTAATCTTCTTTTGGATTATGTATTTTATTTTGTAATACAAGTAAGAAGAATTCGTTAACAACTGAATCATATTCAAATATATCTGATAGTATTTCTTTAATAGAGTTTTCTATTTCGTGTTCTCTAATATTACCTCTACATTTTTCACATCTATAATAGTAATACCATTTATCAGATTTAATTTTATGTGAAGCACCACCAGCAAGTATTCTTCCACATTTTGGACATTTTAATTTTTGTAAGAAAATATAAGTTTGACTTCTCATATAATTTCTTTGATTCTTTTTCTTTTGAACTTGGCAATTTTCCCATAATTCTTTTGATACAATGGGTTCTACAACGTTTTCAAAGTATCTAGGATTTTTAGTTGTTTTCCTTGAATATAATCTCCCTTATAAACAACATTAGAGATAATTTTTAAAATACTTGTATCTTTCCAATTTGTTTTATCACATACTTTTTCTTCATTAAATAATTTAGCAATAGTATTATAAGTTAGTCTGTCATAATATAAATTATATATTCTAATAACAATATCCTTTGTAAGTGGATCAGGAACCAATTTTTTATCAACATGTTTATAACCAAGTGGAGCACAAGCTAGAATGTGTCCTTTTTTTATTGCCCCCTCTAAACCAATAATAGTTTAGAATATTTAAATGAAAAACAAGCGAAATACAAAAAAACACTTTAATACCATTTTCAAAGTTACATAAAAAAGGAAATCTAATAATTGATTTCTTTTTTACAATGGAACTTCTAACATGAATACTATTTATATCACTAGTGTAAAATATATTGTAGATTTATTAGTTTTCCATTACCAGCGTGGTCTAAAATATTTATTGCTCTAACACTAAACATTTTTAATAGTGCTAATACAATTGTTATAAAAGTAATTAAAATTCATTAGAATTATTATCACGTTTCTTCTTTACCAAAACAGATGTTTTTTGTCTTTCTTCTCCTAGTTCTCTTTTAACAAAATTTTCTGCTAAATGCATTATTTCATTTTTGGTCAATTGTTTATTATTTTGAAGTGTTGCAATTTCCTGAATAAATTCATTTAGATATGGAAAAGGATTTACTTTTAAATTATCAGAATTGTCTTGAAATTCAGTTTCAAAATTGCCGGTTTTTTTTCTAAATGGATCATATTCTCTACAGTAATCACTCTTCCCAGCTAAATACGGATCATATATACAAGTTATCGGATGAGATATTTTATCAATCATCCAAGGACAAACATGATTACTTGTAAAATATAAATTTTCATAACCAGATTTTACAATCGATAATAAAGTACTACAACTAGCCTCAAAGCCAGACCCCCTTCTCCAATACGTAGAATAGTAATTAACATATTCTAAAATGTATTCTTCATTTTCAATTTGTGAAACTATGAAAACTAAAGCATCACCTATATTTTCAACAGTAAAATTAAAATTTGCATTTTGTTTCATTTTTCCTCCTTAAATTGGGTATATAATAACATAAAAGTGTTTTTATTTCAACACTATTTGTAATTTCGTCATCACTTTTGTATCTGCCGTTTAAATAATAATGATTAAGTTATTTTTAATATTATGTTCTAATTCTACAATTTTAATCTTTTTATTAAGACTACCTACATAATAGTAGAGTAATTAAATACTAGAAAAGTAATATTATTAACAATAATTTTATGTAATTCTTGTAATTTAAGTTAATGTTATTAATTCTTTTGTGAACCAAAAAAATCAACCCAAAACGGATTGATATGTATTTCAAGTTCAAATTAAAGGTTTGAACAGATTCATCTCTGGAGGGCCTAGTCGGATTTGAACCAACGCTCAGGGAGTTGCAGTCCCATGCCTTACCACTTGGCTATAGACCCATTTGCCATTGCATTTATAATAATACACTATTGTCTTGTTTTTGTCAATTATCGTATTTACATTAATAAATTTTATTCCTATTGTCTTATAATATGTACCGTTTATGTTATAATAGATTTATTCAAGGAGTGATGTAATATATATAGTTTAAAAAATTTAGAACAGTTTAGAAAAAAGATTGTTAAAAAAAGTATAATAAATTTAAGTATAATGATTTTTTTATTTATTTTATCGATAACTCTTTTTATATTTGCTAGAGTTTCTTCAGACCAAATAATTGGTATGATATCTCTTTGTTTATTCTGGGTATGCTATTCATTTCCTAGTTATGCCTATTATAAATATATGCATGAAGAAGTCAAAAAATACAAATCAATTTATAAAGAGTTCATTGTACTAGAGGCTTTTAAAGATGTTTTTGCTAATATTCATTACGATATGAATAAAGGATTAAATGAAAAAATCATTAGACAAACTCATATGATTGACATGGGTGATAAATACACTTCTAATGATTATATACATGGTAATTACAAAAATGTAAACTTTCATTTTGCAGATATTGAAATTATCAAAGAAAATAAGAATAAAAATAATAAACGTACATACCTAAGTACTATATTTTTAGGTCAATGGTTTATTTTCGATTTTAATAAATATTTTAGTGCCAATCTTCAAATTCGTGAAAAAGATTTTGAAGGAGCAAAACTGGGCAATAGTTGGTTCTTTAGTACTGATTATCATAAAGTAGAATTAGAAGATATGGATTTTAATACATTATTTGATGTATATGCCATCGAACCTCACGATGCTTTTTATATCTTAACTCCTAATACTATGGAAAAAATAAAAGAATTAAATAAAAAAATTCCAGGTAAATTATTATTTTGCTTTATCAATAATAGACTCCATATTGCTATTCATAACAATAAAGATTTCCTAGAACCAAAAATTTTAAAGAAAATTGTTTTTAAAGAAGAAAAAGCAAGAATATGCAATGAGATAAAAATTATCATGGAACTTATAGATATTTTAAATTTAGATAATACTTTATTTAAACCATTCACAAGTTAATTTATGTTATAATTATAAATAAGATAAGGAGGTGTAATATACGAATTATTTAGAAGAATTAGAACGACTAAGAAAAAAAATCATCGCTAAAAACAGAAAAGTTCTCATATCGTGTGCTATTTTATTTATCATTTCATTAATAATATCGATTTCTACTAAAGATATACAAGCATGTTTTTTCTTCTCCATATTTATGATTTTTATTGTATTTGCTAGTAGTTTTTTCACTCAAAGTGATCGTCAAAACTATAAAGCAATTTACAAAAGAAATATAGTTCTAGAAGCATTTAAAGATTTTTTTACCGATATTCAATATCATAGTAATGTCGGATTAGATGAAGAAATCATAGAAAAAACTAATATGATGAATACAGGAGATCGGTATAGTTCTAACGATTATATAATAGCAAAATACAAAAATATAAACTTTTCTTCTTCTGATGTTGAAATTGAAGAAAAACATAAAGATAGTGACGGCAATACTCATTATACAACTATTTTTAAAGGTCAGTGGTTTATTTTCGATTTTAACAAAAAATTCAAAGCTAATGTACAAATATATGAAAAAAATTTTTATGGTGCTACACAAGGTGGTTTATTCAGTACTAAAATATACCATAGAATAAAAATGGAAGATGTAGAATTTAACAAAATATTTAAAGTGTATGCAGAAAATGAATTTGATGCTTTTTATATTTTAACTCCTAATACAATGGAGAAAATAAAAGAACTAAATAGAAAAATTACAGGTAATCTACTCTTCTGTTTTATAGATAATAAAATGCATGTTGGTATTCATAATGATAAAGATTTATTTGAACCTAATATTTATAAAAAAATTGATTTAAAGAAAGAAAAAGAAAAAATATTAAATGAAATAAAAATCATTACTGAATTCGTAGATATACTGGATTTAGATAACGATTTATTTAAAAGGAGTGTTTAGAAATGGAATTTTTAATTATAATAGCTTTAGTAATAGTTATTATCGCTTTTATTTGGTATATTATGATATCAAATAAATTTAATCGATATATTGTAAAAATTGATGAAGCAGATTCTGGTATTGATATTGCTTTAACTAAAAGATATGATGTCCTAAATAAAATGATCGATGTTGTTAAATCTTATACAAAACATGAGAAAGAAACATTATTTGAAATTATCAATCTTAGAAAGAACATGACTTTAGAAGAAAAAAATGAAGCAAATCAAAAGATAAGCAAAAATTTAGAAAAAATTAATCTTTTAGTAGAATCCTATCCAGAATTAAAAGCAAGTCAAACTTATATTACTTTACAAAAATCAATCATTGAAGTGGAAGAACATTTACAAGCAGCAAGACGCGTTTATAATTCGAATGTATCAGCTTATAATCAAATGGTAGTTTCTTTCCCTTCTAGTTTAATTGCTAAACAAAAAGCATTAATCAAAAAAGAGTTTTTTGAAGCAGAAGAAACAAAAAAAGCAGATATAAAAATAAATTTATAATAGAAAAAAATAAACATAACTAAAATAATGTTTATTTTTTTTCGTTAAAATTTAGAAACATACTCCTCTTACTTTTATAAGACGTATGAAGCAACTCTAATGCTTTCTTACTTAAAGGATAACCTAAATAAGAATGATATACATCTATCACATCTTTATTCTCATAGCAATCTTTAATTTTAGATTCTTGATCATTTTGATATAGAGAATTCATTCTTGCCTTTATATAGTCTTTATTTTTATTGATTGGTAACAATGGTTGCCCTCCTCCACCAATACATCCTCCCGGACAGTTCATAACTTCTATATAAGTATATTCTTCTTTTCTTTTTAATATTTCTTCTAAATTTTTCATACCATTAACAACTGCAACCTTAAAATGATACTTATCAATATTAACTTCTGTTTCTTTTATGCCTTCTACTCCCCTAATATCTTCTAATTGATAAAATTCTTTAGGCGCCTTTCTTTTAGTTAACAAATAATACATAGTTCTAAGAGATGATTCCATAACTCCACCACTAGTCCCAAAAATTAATCCACTACTACTACCTCGTTCCATAAGAGAATCAAACTGATCCTCTCCTAAAGAATTAAAATCTATTTCACATTCTTTCAACATCATAATTAGTTCTTGTGTAGTAATGACATAATTCATTCCAGGTAATTCTTTTCTTTTTATTTCATATTTTTTAGCTACACAAGGCGCTACCATCACATTAATCAATTTATTTTTATCTATATTATTATATTCAGCAAAATAAGAAGTAATTAGAGAACCCTGAATGCTAATAGGACTTTTGGTAGTAGACAAATTAGGAATTAATTCATCATGAAAAATTTCACAATACTTAATCCACGCTGGACAACAAGAAGTAAATTGAGGAAGATTTTTCTTTTCCTTGATACGTTCTATTAACTCACTAGCCTCTTCCATAATTGTCATATCGGCACCAAAAGTTAAATCAAATACATAATCAAATTTTAATTTTCGCAAAGCACTTACTAACTTACCTTCTAAAAAAGTACCCTCTGCAAAACCAAATAAATCTCCAATCGCTACTCTTACCGAAGGAGCTACCGAAATAGTTACAGTATAATCTGTATCATTCAAATAATCTAAAACTTTTTTATAATCATATTTAGGTACTAATGCTTTCGTAGGACAATTCATAATACATTGTCCACAATGAATACAAATAGGATTATCCGCTTTTTGCTTATCATAAGAAATATTGATTTGTTCCGTACAAACTCTTTGACACATACCACAATCAATACATAATTCTTCAATTCTAGCAATACTTGGATTTAATTTTGAAATCCACACTCTTTTCTTTTCACGTTCTTCTTTAATAAAACCTTCTTGTTCATTCCAAGGAAGAATATCCTTTTTATTTCCATCGCATAACAGACAACGATCTATTCCATCAAGTGAATTATAAATATAACCACAAATTTCACATCTAAACTTATTCATACTACCACCTATTGTTATTATAACATTCTCTTTTCCTGAAATAAAAGAAATATTAATTTAATATCCCTTTTATTTTAATACATAAGTATATACTTTATCTAAAATAATAATATCCAAATACACTTCATCCGCATCTTTAGCATCACCACTAATTTCATAATATTTGCTATTTTTTACTACATCTGGTGTAATATCTGCTATCTCTACATTTTGCGTATATTCTTTATCATTTTTAACATATCTGATATGCCCAAATAATGAGATAAAATTATTCTCTAACTTATCGTTATATAAACTACTATCTATGGATAAATCAAAATCTAACTTCATAACCATCATATTCCTACTAGTATTTACTTTTGGAGTAATATAATCATTAAAAGTATAACATTCTTGCCTTACACACTGTTGATAAGTATATAAAAATCTATCTTTCATTTCTACATTACGAATAGTAAAACTAGTATTTTTTAATATACTTTCTTCTAAAGTTAATTTTTCTTGTAATTTTACCTCTTTTATTTTTTCTTCTTTTCCTTTCGTCTTTGGTTTTAAATCTACTTTAATATAGTGATAAATTCTTTCAATCCCATTTACTTTATAACCGCTAACAAATTCTAATCTTTTACTACTATTGATATCTTCTTTATCTATTCGATATACTAAAATAAATATATCCTCTTTCTTACTTTCTACTTTAATAGTATCACTAGTGTCTCCTAGTCCGATAAAGTAGTTATTATATTTATTATCAATACGATATTTTTTATTTCCAACTCGTAATTCAAAATTGCTGGTACTAAAAGACAAAGGATTATCAGATATATTTTTGACATAAATTCTTGCCACTACAAAACTATATTTACTATTTGTAACATCATTACCAAAAGTATCCGTATCTAATTGATAACTATCGATAACATGCATCTCTAATCCGTTAGACTTAAATATTTCTTGTTCTTCGTACACTTTATTTTTTACATACATCGTATTATGCAGAATAGCACCAGTGATGATTAATACAACTCCTACTAAAGTCAATACAATTAATTTATTTTCTTTCAAAACATATTTGATAATTCTAATTCTTCTACGAAATCTTGTTTTTACATCATCAGAATCAATATCGATATCTAACTCAAATTCTTCATTATCTTTTTCATCAATTTGTAACTCCATTAAGTCTTTTTGAAAATTAAATTTTTTGATATTAAAGCCAACTGCTCTTACTAAAGCCATGATAATAAATGGTATTTGGGCTAAACATAATACTAATGAAACATCTCTACTAATTCTTAATAACATAGTATCAATTCTATTATAAGATATATTATCTAGTTGTAAACTTATAAAAATAAGCCCTACAATTAGCAAAAAATAATAAATAATAGACGCTAAATAATATTTATATGGCTTATCTTTATTCTTCATTAATAAGAAAATAAAAATACTAATAAATATCACAAATAATATTGCAATATAGATTAAAGGTCCTAAATAATTAGCACTTAATCCATCAATGACATCATGTCTAGAAGAAGCTATATAAGCATTAAAGAAGGATAAAATTTTATAACTTTTATAAAAGATATAAATAAGAATACCAGTTAATATTAAGTGAATTAACTTAAACTTTTTAATTAAAAAAGCATATGGCTTTCTTAAGATCATATCAATACCCTCCTTAGTCTAACATTATTATAATATACAAATATATTTTAATGCAATTTAGATAAAAAAACAATCTAATATTAAAATTCGATTGTTTATTTTTTATCTACACTAATAATTAATTGTTCTGGTATTAAATAAAGATTTTTATTATATGTTGGTAAGTCATTTAAAGTTAAATGCCCTTTTTCTATTAAACTATTAATAGTATCTCCTTCTTGTGTTATATAAAGTTTTGTATTTTCTTTAGGAACGATAATAATTTGATTTGGATAAATATAATCATATAATTTTAATCCATTAATCTCTGATAATATTACAGGATCAGTTCCAAATTCTTCAGCAATGCTATACAAACTATCCCCTTTTTTTACTACATAATCAAGAAAAACACTCTCGCTTTCTTTAGGAATGATTAATACAGTTCCCGGATTTAAATAATAAGTATCCAAATTATTAGCTTTTACAATATCAATAGTAGATACTCCAAATTTTTTTGCTACATCATCTAAAGTTTCTTGCTTCGTTACCGTATATCTTTGTACCATCTAAAAACCCTCCTAATAAATTATATGCCATAGCAAAAGAAAAGTACCTATTTAAAATAGGCACTATATATATTCTTATAATTATATTGAAATTCTTTATTTGTTAATATTTTCTTTACTCCTGTATCATCATAACGATATAAAGTGGTATCACTAATAAAGTATATATAATCACTAATTAATTGTACTTCTCTTATATTATCAAATTGGAATAGATAAATTTTCTTATTTAGGTCTTTTTTATATACTTTATAAAATTCATTTTTATTATTATAGTAGTAATAAAACTTATTGGATTCAAAAGCTTTTACATAATTATCTTTAATTGGAAAATCATTATTAAAAGTTAATTCTTGTTTAGAAAAATCATAAATATTTTTAGTTTCCCATTCTCCATTATAATATTGAGCTCCTGTAGATTTATCACCAGTAATCCGATACGTTACTTCTTTAGGATCTATTTCATATTGCATTAAATTACTTTTATCAAATAAATATAATTTCCCATCTACTGCGCCATTAATATATAAATTGGTAGACGCTGGCTCATCAAAATATAAGTATTCAGTCTCTTCACTAATAATATCAATAATAGCAAATCCTCTATATTCTGGTCGATTTTCAAACATAGGTAATATATAATATCTATCTACTAAAATTCCTAAATCATTATTATAAATATCATAATCTGCAAAATTAATTCTTTCATTAGAAGGTTTAGTTATTTTTAATAAATCATTATATTCATAGACAACTAATATTTCATCAGCATACATATTGTCTTTATATACTTTAGAGTTACCAATAGTACTATTAGTAGTATTAGCCACTTCATATTTATCTTCATTAAAATGCTCTAAAGTATCTGTGAACTCTTTTATATTATATTTATCTTTAATACTAGTATAAGAATATTGTTCGTTATTAATGTTACAAAAAACTTGAGAATCCTCATTATTTTTTATGTAAACAGGTGAAATACATACTAAATTTTCTTTTTCATATAACTTAATATCACTAATTATTTGCTTTTGCTTATTGAATTTATTATCTATATCAAAGACAAAATCATTGTTATCAAGCTCTAACTTAAAAAAATAATAATCACTTGTCTTATCTTTGTAATATTCCTCATGAATATATATATCTTTATCGTCTACTTTTAAATTATATTCCACCGTATGCTTGCTTTTAAAGAAATTAATTCCAAATTGAAACACTAAAAATAATATTCCTAAAACAATGATAAAGTTAACTATTTTTTTCATATTATCACCAATATTAGTATATCAAAAAAATAGTTGTTAAAACAACTATTTTTATTATGAATGATTTTCTTGACGATTAGGATATAATTTCTTTTCTTCTAACATATAGCCTGAAATACTAGTTTCAATTTCATCTAAAGCATTCTTATCAATATTAGATAAAGTAATAAATTCCTTTACTGTATCTACAAATACTTTCCCCCATAAAAGATTAGATACTACTTTCAAATCATTAAACATATCAGGTGTAACAGTATCTAGAAAGTAACCAAATACTACTCTTTTTCTTCCTAATAAAATTCTTTTATTTGTAAGTACTACTACAGCTGTTGAAAAAATATCAAAAGAACTTTTACTTTTTTGAGCAGCAAAAGCGTAAACAACATGTTCATCTGGATTTAAATGCTTTTGTACTACTTTAGAATTAGCTTTTAATCTCCACGCTACTGTCATAGGATATTTATTTTTAAACTCTCTTACTTTTTCATAAACGTCATTCATATTCTTACTCCTCTATCGTCATATATTTTTGTAATAATTCTACTAATTCAGCAAGAGAAATATTACCAAGATTCATATCAATTGCTTTTCCTTTTTGAACTAAAATAATAGTTGGTGTTCTAATACCATCTGCTTCATATTCTTCCTCTTGCATTGTTCCATAAGATGAATATAATTCATTAGCTTCATCGCTAGTAACATTGTTTACATTCAAATAATTTACAGTTACTCCGTATTCATTCACTAATTGTTTCATAATAGGTTCTTGTTGTGCACAATAACCACAAGTAGGACTAGCAATATAAATTAATGATACTTCTTCCCCATTTAATAAAGTTCTATACTCATCCATTGTAATTTCTGTAATATCTAATTCTTCTTCTTTACAACTTCCACAGTTTTTTAATTCTGGTACAAAATAAGCTAAGCCAAATACAATAACTAAAGATAAAACAATAATTACGCCTGTTTGAAATTTTTCTTTATTGAAACTCTTTTTCTTTTCCACAATATAAACCTCCTTAATACTTCTTTATTATAACATAGAATAAGTAATTGGTACTATGTTTTTAATAAAATTTGTAAAACAACTCATAAATGTTTTTCTACTTTAGTATACTGAAATGGAGGAATAAAATGATTACGATCGGAATACCAAATGCTTTATTATTTCATAAATATAAAAATTTATGGATAAATTTTTTTAAAGAACTAGGTTGTGAAGTGATAATTAGTAATAAAAGTAATAAAAAAATATTAGAAGAAGGATGTAAATATGCACAAGATGAAGCATGTCTATCATTAAAACTATATCTTGGACATGTTAATTCTTTAATAGGAAAAGTAGATTATATCCTAGTCCCTAGATTAGTAAGTATTAAAAAAAGGGAAAAATTATGTACTAATTTTGCCCTTTTATATGATCTAATTCATAATACTTTTCAAACGAAAATCATTCATTATAATGTTGATATTGATAAAGGGATTAACGAAAAAGATTCCTTTATTCAAATGGGATTAGAATTAGGTAAAAGTAGACACGAATCTCAAAAAGCTTATTTAAAAGCAAAACAAATAGAAAAAGATATATTAAATAAAAAAATAAAAGAACAAAATCTTGCCTTAAAAAGCCAACAACCTAAAATTTTATTAGTATCACACTCTTATAATTTATATGATAATTTAATTGGTCTACCTATTATTGAATATTTAAAAGAAAACCATATTCAACCAATATATTCAGATATTTATGATAATATAAAAACTAATTATGAATCTTCCTTTATTAGTCACTCTATTTATTGGACTTACAATAAAGAATTAATGGGTGCTATTAATCATTATAAAAAATATGTAGATGGAATTATTTTAATTACCACTTTCCCTTGTGGCCCTGATTCATTAAGTAACGAAATGATAACGAAAAAAGTAAAAGACATTCCAATCATTTCTATTATTATAGATGAATTAAATAATTCTTCTGGATTAATTACCAGACTAGAAAGTTTCATTGATATTATTACTATGAAAAAAGGTGTAACCCATGGATAATAGAAAAGTTAGTTTTCCTCATTTAGGAAATTATTATATCCCTATTCATTATTTATTGAATAAATTAATAAATATAAAAGTAGTACCCGCTCCCCCAATCACAAAAAAAACATTAGAATTAGGGAGTAAATATAGTCCTGATTTTGTATGTTTACCATTTAAATATAATCTAGGAAATTTTATTGAAGCATTAAACCAAGGTGCTAATATTTTAATACAAGCTGGCGGTGGATGCCGATATGGATATTATGCGGAAGTGCAAGAGACCATTCTAAAAAGTCTAGGATATGACTTTGAATTTTATCATCTAGTGAATACAGACAAATTTACTGTAAAACATCTATATCATACTTTTAAAAAGTTAAATCCTAAATTATCGTTTATCAAGTTCAGTTATTATACGTTACTTACTTTATTAATGATTAATTATATGGATAATATAGATGATTATATTAGAAAAAATATTGGATTCGAAGTCTACAAAGATAGCTTTAAAAATCTTCAAAAAAGAATGCTAAAAGATTTCACTAACTGTAATACTTTTACTAATTTAACATGGAAATATTTTAAATATAAGAAGAAATTCAAAAATTTAAAAATTAATAAACCTAAAAATTGCTTAAAAGTTGGAGTTATTGGAGAACTCTATACTTCTATGGAAGAATTTTCAAGTTACTTTTTAGAAAAAGAATTAGCCAAAATGAATATCGAAGTTAAGCGATTTACTAATGTTACTTATCTATTAATTAAAAAGAAGTTTCATACTAAAAAAATGCTGAAGTATATGAAAAAATATATGAAATATACTATTGGTGCAGATGGCTTGGATAATATTTATCGAGCTAAAAAATTAATTGATGAAGGTTATGATGGACTAATTCATATCAAACCATTTGGATGTACTCCTGAAGTTGGAGCAATACCAATTATTAAAAAAGTATGTCTAGATTATAAAATGCCTATTATTTTTTTCTCATTTGATACACAAACCAGTGAAGAAGGCATAAAAACAAGATTAGAAGCATTTTATGATATGTTAAAAATGAAAAAGGAGGATCATAATGATTAAATGTGCATTAGGAATAGATATCGGTTCTATTTCAACGAAAGGAGTAATTATTGATGAAAATAATGATATTATAGCAAGTAGTTATATTGAAACTAAAGGTAATCCTCTAAATGCAGTAAAAGAGTTAATTACTATTTTAAAAAGGGATTTTAATAGCGATAAATATAAAATTGTTCATGTAGGTACGACTGGAAGTGCTAGGAAATTAATAGGAACTATTTTAGGAGCTAAAACCATAAAAAATGAAATTACTGCTCATGCTGTAGGAACAATATCAAAATATCCAAATGTTAGAACCATTTTAGAAATTGGTGGTCAAGATTCTAAAATCATTTTAATTGAAAATAAAATAGTTACGGATTATGCTATGAATACTCTTTGCGCAGCAGGGACCGGATCTTTTTTATCTAGCCAAGCCAAAAGATTAGGAGTCGATGTAAAAGATTTTGGTAAAATTGCTCTTACTTCTAACAACCCAACTAAAATAGCAGCCCGTTGTACTGTTTTTGCAGAATCAGATCTCGTACATAAAGCAGGTGTTGGTTATAAAAAAGAAGATATTATTGCAGGACTTTGTTATAGTGTTGCTAATAATTATTTAAATAATGTAGGAAAAGGTAAAAAAATACTTGCTCCTATTATTTTCCAAGGTGGAGTTAGTAAAAATATAGGAGTTAAAAAAGCTTTTCAAGATATATTAGGGGAAGAAATTATTGTAGATGAGAATGGACATCTAATGGGTGCTTTAGGTATTGCTTTACTATCTAAAAAAGAAAAAGAAGAAATAGAATTTAACTTTGAAATACTAGAAACTAAATTTGAAACAATAGGTACCGAATGTAATAAATGTCCTAATCACTGTGAAATTATCTGTATCAAAAAAAATAATAAACTATTAGATGCTTGGGGTAATAGATGTGAAAACGGACTATATGGACTAGAGTAAAAAAAGAGTATAAATTACTCTTTTAATTTGTCCTAATTATGTATGGATTGGAAATTGTTCCATCTCCTCGGGTAATTTCAACAGTAGATTTTAAATTAATAACAGGTCTAACACTTCTCATTCGATAAGCATAATAACTAGCCAAATGTCCATCAGAAAAAACACTACCAATCGCACTATTTAATTCTCGGAAAACGAAAGGAGAAAGCATCCAATAATTATCTCCTGTATATAAATAATATTCATCATTACCTAAAAAGTTAGAGCCACCTGCATACATTGCTTCATCTATTGTTATTAATCCTATTGGATAATCTAACGCTTTATTTCCTTTTGTACTATTTTTTGTTGTATATAAATCTTGATTTTGTGGACATAAAAATTGTGGATTCTTATTAAGATATAATCTATTATAGGTTCCATAATTAGTCTCATTTTCTCCATATCCTAATGCAGTATCATTTATATACCATGAGTTAGGTTCCTCTGCCATACTTCGATCCCCACAAAATCCACTATCGGCTAAATAAGAAGCATAACTTGATAAATTCTCTTTATACCAATTATCTAATACTGTCTTTATTGTACTATTATTAATATTTGCATGTGTTTCTTCATAGGTATCACTACCTGGTGTTCCATACATATATCCTAGATAGGCATTGTCATTATAATTAGTATTAAAAGTACTATTTCCTATTGCAGTTGCACCTCCTGTAGCATTAGGAGTTTCTCCTTGATAAATTAATCTTACTGATCCATCTTCATTGATTCTTATGATTCTCCAGTAGAATCCTGCAAAATATACATAATTATTCTCTACTGCTCCTCGATAATAATATGAAATTTGATTATTTTCTGTATTCTGTCTTGTATAATATAACCCTTTCGTTCCATCTTCTTCACTTGTCTTACTAAAATCAATGTTGGTATCACTCTGTATCTTATTATCATTTAATATCTTCTCTGGTAATGTATAGATATTTAATTCTGGGATTAATTCTCCATCTGGTGTTGGATTATTTGATACATATTGTCCAATATCTAACGTGATACTAATATCTTTAGTCTTTTCTTCTGGATCACTTGCAACACTGACATCATACCCTACTTTTACTATTACCGTTACTTTGGGACATGTACTTTGTCCTTTGCAACTAGCAATTCTAGTTCCCTTTCTTATTCCTTCAAACCTTACATAAATAGCTTCACTTCCCGTAGATGTATAAGTTGCTCCTTTCACTTCTGCTTCGATATCTCCATAATTAGTGATATCTATCTCATACGTAATTTCATCTCCTGGTTGGACTAAATCTACTTCAAAGTTAGCCGTAGTTTTACTTACTGTAGGCGTTATTTTATTAGTGGCTCCTCCTTTTTGTTCTACCGTTCTTATATCACTAAACTCTACTTGCCAATTAGAAGTAACCGCTGTACTTCCATTAATATTTAGACTAGTCGATAATAACGCATATCCTACTGCCATAAAAGCAATTACTATAACCATTATCATAATCACTTTAGTTTTCTTTCGATACATATTACCAACTCCGTTTTAATCTATCTCATATATCATTATACCCCCCCCCCCCAGAAAATTTTCAATTAAATTTTTTAGGATCTGACATTACTTGACAGAGTATAATTATCTATATTTTTATTTTATCAAAAATATCTTTCTCTTGTAATACTCCTATGCCCTATAAAATTCGACAAAAAAACTAACCCAAGGTTAGTTTTATCTTTTTTAATCATCAAAGAAATCATCAAAGAATTTATTATCTTCTACTTCTTCATCAATTGTAATTGTTGCACCAGGTTTCTTTTCTTCTTCTTTTGTTTTATTGTTTAATGCAGTAGTTGGAACAAAAGTAGGTTCTTTAGATTCTTCTTTTTCAATCTTAGGAACAAAATTATTCATTTCTCGATTTACTTTTTGTTCAATCATTCTACTTATATCCATACTATTAGAAGACTCTTTAGGCTTATTTGATATTTCACTATTGTGATTGTTATCTATTCTTTTATCTTCAAAACCTACTCTATCAAATTCTTGTTTAATAGGTTCTCTTATAATTGATTGTTGTTTCTCATGATTTAAGTCATTGTTGATGGAATTATTGACATTAGAATTATCCTTTGGAGGTACTGATGATTTATTAATTTCTGGTGCCTTTGCTTTCTTCTCCTCTTCTTCAATCTCAGCAATTTTTGCATCAATTTTTTTAATAAGTTCATCCATATTAATATCTGGTCCTGAAGCATTTCTAGGTGTTGAATTCGTTGCGGTGTGTGATGTAAAATTATTATTTGGATTTGTTATTGGTGGCATACCAGGATAAGCATTATTCATATTTGACATCATTCCACCACTTGGATTAGGATTTCCTCCGTTAGCCATCATTTCTTTTATCTTTTGTTGCCTTTTTTCTTTAACAAATTCTCTTACATCAAATACTGCAACTGGCTTTTTTTCACGTTCAGGATATTCAATTGGACCATATTTTCTACCCCAGTCAATCTTAAAATCTGGGGTGAATGACGTTTTAAATGGTTGCATACGCATTCTTAATACAATCTGATCAAATTGTTTCATACGTTGTAAATCACTTACTGTTACTAATGGTGTTGATGCTGTCTTATCATCTTTTTTAGACTTTACTTCACCACATAATTTACTAATTTCTTCTAGTGCGGCTAACTCTGTCGAAATCAAATAAATTAAGTTACCGCAATTACCTTTAATAGTTTCAGCATTATCTGCTCCATATACTTGCTTTAATTGAGCAAAATTTTGGATAATCATAGTAAATCTTATCTGTCTAGAACGAGCGGCTGTAATCATAGTAGTAACATCTTTTAATGGCGGCATATTAGCAAACTCATCTAGTAAGAAGTTAGTTCTACATGGCAATTTACCACCATTAGATTGAGCTACATCAATTAATGTTTCATAACATTGTTTAACAAAGATAGTAGCAAGAGAATGATATGTTTTCTTTTCATCTTGAATAATGATAAAAACTGCTGTTTTTTCTTTACCAATAGAATTCATATCAAAATCACTATAAGAAAGCATCTCTGACAAATTTTCTCGAGATGAAA
Organism: uncultured Bacilli bacterium; assembly: GCA_944371905.1. Classification (GTDB taxonomy): domain Bacteria; phylum Bacillota_I; class Bacilli_A; order RF39; family UBA660; genus RGIG3091. The sequence continues at coordinate 32,978 of CALVYA010000008.1, forward strand.
ATAATTTTATTTTTTGTTTGAATACAGCAATAATACTCCCCTTTGTTTCACTAGGCGCCATAATAGTTCCACTAGCATTAATATATGCTGCACTATTAGGATCTTTTAAATTAAAGTATTCCTTTACATACGTGGATGCTCCACATTTTTCTTCACCTACAGTAGTAGTTAAACTGATACTATTAATATTAATCTTATCTTCTGTCGTATCTTCAAACATTCCTAAAGCTAATCCAGAAAAATAGTCAGCTGATGTTTTTTCCCAAAATGGATCAGCATTTCCGTTATTCTCTTCATATAGGATATTAAGAGCTAAGTCATCTAATAACTCAATCGCTTTATCTTGATTACCACTTTTATATAAACGATATGGTAATGTTAATGGATTCCAAGCATTACCTTTTTGTGGATTACGGAAATTAAGTAAAATAATATTATATCCTTTTGCTTTTAACATACTACCAGTTTTTTCAAACAATTCACCTTTTGGGTCAGTACAAATAATTGACTCCCCTTTTTTAGCCAAAATTTTAATAGTAGGTAAAATAGTACTTACCGTTTTACCACTACCAGTAGCTCCTATTACAAGGTTATGATATTCACCATCATCAACCCAAAGCTCACCATTTTTACTAATCAAAGGAATACCAGCATAATCACTTTTTTCATCAGTAGGATGAACACATTTTAATACTTTTTTCATTTCTTTTTCTTTAGCCCATCTACTATATCCTTTATCTTTTTTATTTAAAGTTAATCCTACTCCTTCTTCTCTTTCAAAAAAGTATGAGGATACGCTCATAAACAATGCTCCTAAAGCGATAAGATAAAAAACAATTGTTTTAAATAAATTATCTGGTTCAAAAGCAGGAAATGGATTTAATCCTGCAAATCTTCCTTCAGTTGCTAATGTTGGTAAGTTAATTACTCCAAGAGCAATAACATATAAAAGGAAAATTGCAAAAACTACAAATATTAATACATCTTGTGGTTCCGCTCTAAATCTTAGTTTCATATTATTATTCCTTCTTTCAGTAAATTACTAAATTTATTTTACAATATTTTATTCAAAAATACTAGTTATTTCATTATCAAAATCTAAAGCTACATTATAAACTAATATGGCTTTCGCAGTAAAAGTATATTTGTTATTATATTGATCTAGTAAAATATAACGATCACTTCCATTAAAATTTTGAATAGTATACTTTTGAATCACGGCTGTACGTATTTGATCCCTATTATTATCTATAAAAATTTCAAAATCGGAGTAATTTTTAAAGTTTTCTTTCGTTTCTGAATTTAATAAATCATATGCTTCGCGAGGAGATGAAATCATTTTACTTTTAAAATCAACAAAATACCTTTGAATTAACATTTCTGTAGTAACATTAACGATTTGAAATTCATTATATTCATATTTATCTTTTACTTCTTCTGGCACACTAAATTCATCATTACCATCCTCAATAAAAAAGCCTTTAATTAAAAATGCTACAACTCCACACACTATTACGATAATTACGCAAATAGCAATTTGTTTCACTAAATTAGATCTCATCAAAATATACCTCCACTTCACTAGGTATTACAGAATAAGTATTATTATCAACATTTAGTTTCACAATCAATCCATATTCTATTTTTTCGCTAGTAAATTCATCAAGTTCTTCTATTAGATCTCCCTTAACATAATAAGTATATTTTTCTTTTTTATCTTGAAGCATTTGCTGAGCAGTAAAAGAATAATTACCAGATAACTTTATATTATTAGCTAAAACATTATTAATTGTTATTCCATTATCTTCTTTGTACTTATCATCGATCACATTGTATAAAGATGTACTATCTTTAGCCACAATTAAACCAATATATTTATTGACACAACTTTCTACAGTAAAAAAGATATTAGCATTAGTAACATACTCTACTTCTATTTTTTCTTCTTCTAGACTATTTTTGTATAAAGAAAAAGCAAATAATCCCCCAAAAATAAGAAGTGAAAATATTATTACTACTAGAAAAATTTTAAATGACGTTTTATCCATAAAATCACCCTTCTTTTATTCTTTTACCAACTAGAAACATCATAATATTTCACAGGATTCCCAGCAATATAACTTAATGGATCGTATTTGTAGTCTCCTTCTAAAAATAATTCATATTCTTCTGCTCTTCTTAACTTTAATCCATATACTTCTTGATACACTCCATCAATAGTAGCATGTGTACATCTACTCATCTCATTCCATAATGCTTTGGAATCACCATTCGTACCATATGCTACTAACGTAGGAGCTGCCCATCCAGGTCCACAATTATACATTAAACTCAAAATAGCATCATCTTGGTTTTTAGTAAGCGTAATATTATAATTTGCTTTTACAGTTGCTAATGTATTTCTAGAACCAGACATATATTGATTAAACATTTTATCAACAATTTGCATAGGAATTCTACTACCAACAGTAACTGGAGTATCATAAATATCAGTATATAGTTGAGTTCCACTAGAATTAACAATTACAATACCATAACCAACAGTTAATACGCCATCTCCTCCATCGTATACAACATAGTTATTTCCATCGACATATTCACCACTTACTCCACCTTCCATGGTTTTGATCCATTCAATAAAAGCATCAGAAGAAGGTCTTGGATTGTCTGGATCCACATATAACTCCGGATCAACTATAAACAAAGAAGAACTTCCTCCAATACGAACTTCAAAGTGCAAATGCGCTCCAGTGGAATTACCACTATGTCCCATTTTAGCAATTACTTGTCCTTGTTCTACCGTATCACCAGCCATAACAGTAATGGAATTTTGAGCTAAGTGAGCATATAATGTATACTCTCCACCACCATGATCAATGATCACATAGTTACCATACCCACCACCATCATAATTTCCTAAATATCCATTATCAGGAAAATTAGTTTGACTTTTACTAGTAGGATAAACAACTGTACCACTACGCGATGCAATTATATTAATACGGTTTAATGCATTACTACCACTAATATCAAGGCCTTCATGCAATTTTCCCCAGCGCATTTCATATCTACTGGTAATAACTGTCGGTGTTGGATCTCCACTAGCAAATAATTTACCATTTTCCATAGTAGTTACATCACTACCTATTGGCCACCAATACCCACTTCCAACACTATACATACCAAATAAATCATCACTATCAGCTACTTGTAATAAACTTTCATAATATAAGTATATTTCTTGAATAATTTCATCGATCTTCTCATCGTTTTCTCCATTATTAGAATTAGGATTTACCATATATTCATTATAGAAATTAAATATAAAACCTTCATCAATCAAATTCCAATAATAAGTACTTCCACTGTTATCATCATCCATATTACCAATTTCAGTGGATAATGAATAACTCTCGCCTTCCATTTCTTCTGATACACATTTGTAATTAGCTTCTACTGATATACCATCATTACTGGCTATTTCACGCATAGTATCTGATTTATAATTACACTGCTTGGTAGTCATAATTTGATATTGAGCTAATATTGAAACTTGACTTTTTAAATAGTCCATATTTTGAACCACAGTATCTTCTTCACTATCAATATCTTCTACGTCATTATATCCTACTAAAGTTGCTAATATTAACACTCCATCAATATCTACTTTTCCACTATAAGTAGACATAACACTAGCTATCTCTTTACGTAAATCCTCATATACATCTTCACCATTACCACGTCCACTAATAGTGTCTTTACTAAAAATCATCACAAAAAATAGTAAAATAATCAAAATTGGTGCAGCGATGATAGCAATATTTCTTAAAACTGTTTTATTAGCGATCACTTTCATAACATTAGCAACTCCTTCTCTAACAGAAGAAGAAGATGCTGCAGAATCTAATGCCTCTCTACCAGTTTCAGTCTCTAAGATTCTTTCAGTCGCTGCTTTAGGTACACCAAAACTTTGGGCACCAGTTTTTACACCTTCTTTTATAGCATTTCTTTTCATTCTATTTTTCACTGCTTGTCCTGATGCCATATTGTTTTTAAATTGATTCTGTCTAGGATCAAAAGAAGGTGATGAAGCAGCAGATCGATTCAATTTACCATGATTATTAACATTATGATTTGGATTATTTGAATTATCAGCCATTTTATCACCACCTACTTAAATTTTATATTAAATTATAGTCCTCCTCCACTACCAAATGATGCTAATTCTTCTGGAGTTACAATAATATTTATTCTCATACGACGATGTCCGCAAACAAATAATGCTTCTCCTTGTGAATAACGTTTAATGCTTTCTTTTTCATTATCATTTAAATCTACCAGTTTAGATAAATCTTCAGCTGCTTGTTTCTTTAATCCCATAATAATATAATAAGAAGCATTATCAAAAATTGCTTTACCTTGAGTAATAACACTAGGTGTTGCAAAATCACTTGGTTGTTGTGTAATAATGATAGAACCTGTGTTATATTTACGAGCACGTCTTTGAACTTGTGCTAAAAAGTCAGCTCCTAGTGAATTATTGTCACCTAGTAATACATGAGCCTCATCAACCATTAATATGGTATCTAAATCACGATTTAAACAAAGTCCCCAAGCATATTTTAAAATATTAAAGAACAAAGCATTTCTTATATTAGCTTCCGCATTCATTAATTCTTTAATATTAAAGGTAATAAAATCACTATCATGAGTTATAGTTGTATGTCCATCAAAATAATATTTTAAATCATTAGTTAATGGCCTAATTTTTAACTCAAGACGTTCCATAATATCTTTTTCATGTGTATGATCAGCCATTGCCATAAGACGTCCCTTAATAGTTGCATATACATCACTAAAGGTTGGATAATCTTTAGCGGTAAAGTTATAGAAATCTTTATCGAAATCGATTCCAAAACGACGATAGGTATCTTGGACTACTTCACTAAATAACGTTAAAACATCCTCTTCGATCGAAGGATCATAATATTTCATAAATGCTTTTAAAAATTGTAGCGTTCTAGTTAATACCGTATAACCTAATCCTTGTTTAATCTCATCTTCATCAGCATCAATTACTATTTGTAGAGGGTTAATCATACCATATTCTCCACCTTTACCAAGGTCAATAGTATCTCCACCAAACGCTTTTGTCATATCCTCTAATTCATTTTCAGGATCGATAGCCACAATTTGACAACCATTACGAATATGACCACGAAGTAATAATTTAGCTGCTGTTGATTTACCTGAACCAGAAGTTCCTAATAAAATCAAATTAGCATTATTCCTATTATTTTCCTTTTTTATTTTATACAAGAATTGATTAAATAGAATAACACCACCTGAGAAATCTACTCCTAATAAAGTAGATAGTCCAGGATCTTTAATACTATCAAAAATAAATGGATACATAGCAGCCATAGTAATAGAAGGAATTGGAGTTCCAATACGATCTTCTATATCTTGTTTTGGGAAAATTGGTATTATAGATTTCAATACCTTTTCTTGCTCAAAACGTAAAGCTACTGCTTTTAATTCCATAGCATCTAAATAATTTTTAACATTTGTTTTCTTTAACTCTAAATCTTCTTTAGTATCCGCTGTAATCATAATATGCATTTGGAAATCAAAAATTCTTGCTTGACTTCCTGCTAACATTGTTACGAAATATTCAAGTGATTCATAATCCAATCGAATTCTCTCTTGAATTGTACGATCTTTTTCTTCTTGATATCTAGTTTTTAATTCAGCAATTTGCTTATTTAACATTTTAGAAATTGTTGAAAATGGAACTGGGATATGTTTGATAACCACTTTAATACCAGGCATAGTAGTAAGTGTAGATAAATAACCAGGTGCTATAAACTTAGGATAAGATATTACTGTTAAAATTGTTGCATATTTATCACTTACAAAGAAATCACTATATCCAAAACTAAGTCCTTTAGGAGCTATTTGTGATTTAAAATTCATTGTACTCATAGTGCCACCACCGTTCCAAATTCAGTTGTTTGACCACCATTTAAGAAATTATCTAATATAATTCTCAAATCTTCATTACTAGTTTGACTAGATAATAATCCGCAAGCAGATAAAGAATTAATCATCATTCTTATTCTTTTTTGGATTAAATCTAAATTACTTTCTTTAAATAATATGTAATACTCTGTATCAACAACATTGTTATTCATAAAACCATTACCTTTTTGAATATCCTCGCTAATCAATTTTCTAATAGCAGGGGAACTATTTTGATTATACAAAAGTTGTAGTTGTGACATATAAACAGATATATCAACAGGTCTATCGGCAACAATTAGCCAGAATTCAAAATCTATTTGATTATAGAAATTTTTTAAATTCATCAAAACATTAGCCTGTGATTCTTCATCTAAAATAAAAATGTTTCTCGGTGCTATTTTTACACCTGTTACTTTTAATTGATTATCTAGGATTATCATACCATTAGCAATAGATTGCACTGGTACCCAATCTTCAGTATATTTACTGCTTATCGGTTTCTTCGCCATAGTTATTACACCAACCTTTCCAATAATATCTTTGTCTATTAACAAAGAAATACTTATAAATATTTGTTAAAAATACTAATACATTATGCTGATAAGGAATTGGAATTACTAGAAATCCAGTAAGTGCTACTGGAGCAAGTACACCAATAGCTACTAACCAGTTACTCATCATACCTTGAAATGCTATGATTAATATCAAAGTAATCAAAGCACCAGTTCCAAATATTGCTAAGTCAATTCCTCTAAAAAAACCAAGAATTAACTTTCCACGATTCGCATTAGCAGGAATCAAATAATTATTATTATTTTCCACTATATATCACTCTCCTTTTATTCTATCTACCTTTCCACATTCATTTTACCTTTCTGAGGATCAAATCTTCCTTTTGCTTTATACTGAGCTTTAGTTTTTGTACCTCGTCTATAATCAACTTTAGCCTCTTTTTTATCTTTCTTAAGGTCTTCAGCAAAGGTTCTATTAATCTTATATGCATCTCCTGCCTTATTAGCCTTTTCGTAATTCTTAGTTGCTATTGTAGAAGCAGTAGAAGTCTCGGCAACAATTTTTTGGGCTTTTTCCATAGCTGTACCATTTTCATCCGATACAAGTAAATTTCCTTGTAAATCTCTAAATTCACCTGTTTGAACACCATATTGCCAATTACGTTCAGCTTCAGCGGCAAGACCTTGCATATCGATCATATTTTGTTTAGCTGCTGATAATGTATCATCCGTTAAATTTAATTTGCTTGCTTCTCTTGCTAATTGAGATTTAGTAGCTTGCATTTGAAGTGATGCTAATATACCACTCTTAGCATGTGGATCCGCAGTTCTAGCTTGTAATGCAGCGTCTCCACCAGCTCTCCAAGATTGATCGCGTTTTCCACTGATAGCAGCATCATATGCAGCACCGGCTCCATGTACTGCTCCGGTAATAGCTCCACTCAAGCTTCTACCCGAAATAGCTCCTGAAACGAATCCCATTCCAGCACCAGTAATTCTAGCTATAGTAGCATCCGGATTTTTATCATGTTTAATTCCTAGTGCGTCTTTTACAAAATTAGGCGCATCCTTAGCAAACATCAATAAAGCGATAACTATAAATACCATCAAATAAGAACTTCTCATTGTATCTGTTGGCCAACTACTTGCATCTACAAGTGTACCATCCGCCAATGCAGACATTAACATTAATACAACATATACAATTCCTAATCTTACAAAAATATCTAAAAATGTAGAAATCAATTGCTTTACCCAAGAAGCAAAAGCTCCATCTTTAGCTGCTTTGGGATCAATATAACTCATGATAGGTACAGGAGCAATCATCTCTAAAATAAACATTTTAAACATTCGAATTCCTATTTTTATCGTGATTGACAATAAAATAACCGCCATAATAATTCCAACAACTATTGCCCAAATATAATTAAAATCATAGGCAAATTGACCATTTACCCTATCCCCATAAGTATTCATCATATCATCGATGGAAGTAATAGGATCTGGCTTGTCGGCTTCACTACAACTACTACAAGGAGAATAAAAAGCTCCTAGTACAGCTGCTGTCATTGCTTCTGCATTATCCTCTACCGTATCCGAATTGTCCGTATCTTGTCCTAAAATAATACGTGGTAAGACTGGTAAGAATTCTCTTTGTGCTTCTCTTAACAAAGGGAAAAATTGAGGTAACAAAATCAAAAGTGCTAACATAACAATAGTATGACTTACTAATTTACCTACTCCTTTTTCTTTATCTACTAAACTATCGGGATCTACCATATATTTAAGGAATGATATCGTAAGTTTAAAAAGCATGAAAATTCCAAGAAAAACATAAATACGAGTATATATATCATTTAATAATCCAGTATTAATTTCTAATGCTGCTATATCAAAGATTCCATACATAATCCATTCAATTAAAGAATAGATACAGTAATTGATACCGGCAAATAAACCTCTTATTTGAGTTTGAATCCATGAAACTATCATAAATCAATTCTCCTTTCTATTCTTCAACTCCGCACATTGGATCATCAACTAAATTAATATTATCCTTTATACCAGGTAGATTTAATAGTAGTTCTACCAATAATGGTATAAAAAATACGGCTAATGCTGCTAAGCATCTTTTCATAAATTTAGAAGTTGCTTTCTTTAAATTATCTTTATCTTCACTAATTACAGCACTACCAAAATCAACGACACCTAAAATAATTAACAAAATAGGTACTAAGATTCTTATCCAACCAACAATCTTTTTTAACAAATCTGCAGCACCTCTAGTTAAAATTCCATTGCAATTAGCTGCAAATACTTGATCTATAGTCAAAAAACAAAGGCAAATTAATAGTATTGTCAGTAATAATCGCTTGTGCTTATTCATAACCATTCACCTCGAGACAATTAATCAAAGATATTATATCACAAAAAAAATAATAACAAAACATTTTGTTATTATTTTTATTATTTATTTTATAATATATGGATCATCCACTGTACCACTACCAGATACATAAGAAACGTACTTATTTAAATGTACCATCAAACGTCCACTTCTGTTATAATTAGCAAAATTAGTTTCTATTTTACCATCTACATAATAAACATTTTCAGTGCTATTCCCTACTCCTGTTGCTAACCACCAACTACTATCTGCAGAAGTACTTAAATAATTATAATTAGAACAAGAGTCATTTAAAGCTTTACTACAATTTTCATCTAAACTAGCATTCATATAATCATATACTGGTAACAAACTAAAATATTCATTTTCTAATACTTTAGAACATTCCGTACTGCCATCACGTGATGTGTCTTCTTCATTCCGATTAGCCACACAAGCTGTAAATGGAGTAATTAATCCTTTAATATTTACAAACATATCTTCTGGTTCAATCACATCAGATATAATAAATTCTCTAATACGACTAACTTCATAATCATTAATTCCATTATAGTGATTAGTGTTGATATTGTATCTATCATCCCAAGTAGCTCTTAATAATGCGGTATCACCTAAAGCAACAATTTCACCATTATCCAATATTTTAATTACTTGCCAAAGATAATCTCCTACTTGAATATAATTATTTACATTATCTCCTCTATAAACATATACAGTTTCATTTTCGTCACTACCTGGAACAACTTGTTCCATTTCATAAAGTCCAGAACCACTGGTTACTATATTGTCTTTTAAATATTCACTAAACAATTCTGTTTTATATTCACTCCCACAATCTAAATAAGAATAATAAGCATAATCGTTTGGTGTTTTAGTAACTATTAATTTACCACTACAACTAGTTCCTTCTTCTGTATAAGTAGATAATTCATTCATGTATCCTTCAGATACTAATGTACTGACATTTAGTTCTATTTGCCCTTTTTTTGGTAATTTATCTTCATTATCTTCATAATAGGATTTTCCACTTGTTACAATTCGATTCTCAATCTCTTCAAAACTTAAATTTTTACTTCCCCCACCAATAAAAAGTAATAACACAATGATGATGACTACAATAACTCCCACCACAGAAGCCATAATAATAATCATTTTTTTATTTAATTTCATAAACTCTCCACCTTTATCCACTTTCAAGAAAATTATATCAAATAGCATAAAAAAAAACAAATATATTTTCTATATTTGTTATATTTTTTATGCTCCAGAACCAGCCTTGTCGCTACTAGACCAACAAGTCCAGAAATTATCAGCATTACTAGAACTTGAGTCCCCGCTATTAGCAACCATACCAATTAATAAGTTAACTAATAATGGCACGAAGAATACGGCAACTGCTGCTATAGCTCTTTTTACTAATTTACTAGTAGCTCCTTTAATTTCTTTATCATCACTTGACATAACTGCTTTACCTAAATCAACTGTTCCCATAATGATTAATAAAATAGGAATAGCAAATTGAATGATTGTTAAAATTCCTTTTAAAAATTTTATTACAGGAGCCAAATCAGTACAGGTATCCATGAATAACATAATAAATTCCTCCTTTTTCCTTAACTAAATAATACTTTATTCTACAAATATTGTCAATATTATTCAATTTAATTAACATTTATTTACATTATTTCTTACTAATAATTCCTAATTTAACAAAGAAATCAGTAAGCATAGGTTTAGAAGAACGATCGTCTAACGGTTTTATTACATCAAATACTTTTAAGCCAGTTTCATATTCAAAAGTATCAATATTTCCACCTGCTACTAGTGTTTTATTTAATACTACTTTTTGTCCTTTTAATTTATCAAAAGCATCCACATCTAATCTTAATAATTTATTTAATTGTAAGATAGAGGGTTCTATTAAATAAATAACTTCATCACACATATTACCGTCACAATCATTTAAATCAACTACAATAACATTACAATTTCTACCTTTTAATAATTGATTCATTAAATCATTTTTATTAACTGATACTAATGTTGAATCGTTAAAATACATAAATTCTCTTTTATTTACTTCAATCGCCATAGCACTAATTCCATGTATATTTTCTAATTCTCTTTTCATTAAGTACGCTAAAGTAGTAGCTCCTGCGTGTTGAGTAACATTTTTGATACCAATAATCCTGCTAATAGGAACTGCTTGCATTGGTCCTGTAGCTATCGCTTGTATAGGTGCTTGAACATTTCCTACCACTACCGGAGTTGATACTGTAGTCTCTAATTGATGCATATGAGCTACATCTTTATAAGTATTAGGATGATCTACTAAATAAGTTACTTCTTCTAAAGTTTTACCAAAGTTATAGAATCCCAAGGATATTAATTTGGAAATAAAACTAGGATTCGTAACTTCGTTATCTGTAGATAAAAATAATATAATTTTATCCACAGGCAATCCAATAGATAATTTTTGATAAGTAGTAATGTCTTTATATCCTTTCATAGCAGTAATATCTAAGATCATTCTACCAAAGAAAAAATTAGAAAACTGATTAATTATTTCTTCTACGTCGTATTCACCACGTAAAGTTTTAATAATTTCTATGTTTAAGCCAGACAATATAGCTTCTTGTTGATTCGTTATTAAAACATTCATATAATCACCTTCTAATAATCTTTTTGCGTACAAGTACCTTCTTCGTCCAAATCATTAAAAACTGTATCAATTAATCTTGTCTCTCCTGTAATTGGTATTTGAATAGCAGTTCTCACAATAGGAAGTTGAAAAGTTATATATATTTTTACATTATATATAGCTCCTTTAGATGTAGTAACATGAGATATCACATAATCACCTGTATATCCTACATCTGATACCATATCTTTAATATCGGTACAAGTTCCATAACCTTCATTTTGTTCTATTTTATTAATGATAGCATTCTTATACCTAAAAATCTTACCATAATTGATGACAATAGCCATAAACCCTATATATACAGTTAAAAATACTAATACAATTTGTAATAGTAAAGTACCTCCTACGGATTCTCTCACTATTTATCACCTCTTTTACTCATCATTCATTAATCAACATTTGGTACATCAATAGTAGTTTCATCATTAGATCCCCATCTATCTTGAATGGACTCTAAAATTTGTGGAACAAACAAAGTTACAAAAGCTAAAATTGCTGCTACTGCCATAATTGTAACTAAAGTCATATTTAATTCTCCAGTCGCTTCTTTCATTTACAATAACTCCTTTCTACTATTTCTTATATTAATAATTATATCCAATTATAGAATTTATATCAATAGTTTATATTCCAAAAAGTAACATAGTTGACAATAATAAAATTACCATAGTACCACCACCAGTAACTACTAACATCAGCATGGTACGTCTTTCCATATTAGATAATCTGTTTTTATATTTTACTTCCCTAGCTTTATTTTGTAAGTTAGATACTGATCGTGAGAACATTAATAACTGTTGATATTTATTCTCTTGTGCTCCTAGACTTAATCGGTAAAGTAAGCGCATCATTCTCATTGAATCTCTAACTGGATATTTAATAGCAAAATCCATATATGGTTTAATTGTGGAATCTCCAGCATCAATTCTTGCAATCATATTTCTTAGCCCTGGTTTAAAAATATCAGGTGCATCATCAATTGATCTTGAAATGGCTACAGGAACCGTATAATTTTGACATAAAATCTCTAAACTTTTTAAATAATAGGGAAGCATTTGGTCTATCTCATGCATATATCTTTTATAATATTTTTTTAAAGACATATATTGAGATTTAAATATTAGAAATGCAACTAATATTATTGCAATAAAGTTAATAAAACTAGCATTAGTAATGAATAGAACCGTAACAAATAAAATTCCTATAAAAGTAGATTGTAATCTTTTCATAAATAATTGATTAGGATCTACTTTATCTCCATACTTAGCACTAACATAGAAATCATAATCTTTTTCTTTTAAACCTTTTAAATATATATCGTTCTCTGCTATAAACGTTCTAGTATCTACTTTTCTTGTATAAATTAATACAAAAAGTAGTATGATAGCAATAATAAATATTTCCATTATTCAGCACCTACATTCTCGTTATAATATTTTTCTCCAGATAGAAGAAAATAACTATTAAATAATACGATGATGTGTAAACAAATCGTTACAAAAGGTTCACTCAATAATTGTAAGTAAGTATCAACACCTAATAAATATTGAACTAACATTACTAGTAAATATAACATAATTCCATATTGAACAAATTGCTTATGAAATGTTTGTCTATCTACTCTATCACGATATACTCCTTCTACTAGCATATCTATATCTTGTAACATATTTTCTAAAACTTCAGTAGTATCTCTAGATCCTTCTTTAGTAATTTGTAAAAATAACTGATGCATATTTTTTGTCATATAAAAATTATATTTAGAATTCATATACTCAATAGATTGATCAACATCACCATTTTGATAAGCTAAATCAATCATCATTTTAACATCTGAAGCTACAGGATCTTGCAATACTCCCGAAGAATATACTCCTTCTAGTGCTTTTACAAAACTTTGAGTTGTTTGAAATTCCATAATGGTATTGGTAACATATACTTGAATTTGCTCAAAGATAAACTCACTATAAATTCTTTTACATCTCAAATAAGTAAGATAAGGAATAATAGCTACTACTAGTAAAGTATAAATGATAGAAATAATAGGATTGTAAAAATATAGGTATGAAATTAGAAAACCACCACCAGCAAAAGTTACTAATTGAATTAAATATTGCTTAGGGGTATACTCTTGCCCTAATTCCTTTACTTTCTCCCTTACAACTTTAAAAGAGTATGGAGCATATTTATTATAAATATTACCAGTCTGGTTAACAACAAACTTATATAGAGATTCTCCTTTTTTTACTCGATATAAAACAACAAATATAATTATTGCACCAATTATAATAATCTCCATATATTATCACCATCTCTCTTTTTAAATTAATTCTTCTACTTTAGAAGCCATAGCTTCTGTATTATTAATATTACTAAATAGATCGTCGACATATACGCCTTGCCCTTCTAAATATTCTTTTAAATATTTAGAAGGCATGTGATAAGTTTCTGTACCATTTACAGTTTTTCTATAAATCGTATTATGCCCTGCTTCATTATTATCATCGACAAAAAATTCTGTTACTTCTGTAATTTCTCGTCTAAATCTTTTTTCATTAGGATCGTATCGACCACGAACGTTAATTCCTAATTGTACATAACGATGAATCGTCTTTAAAAACTGGTCAACGTCAATATTAGTTTCTAGCAAACTATACATACGATTAGGAATACTTTCTGCCTTATCCGCATGAATAGTAGATAAGATATTGTGCCCAGAAGAAATTGAATTACGAACCGCTGTTACTGCTTCTGCACTACGAACTTCTGATAACAAAATCCACTTTGGATTTTGTCTCATACAGGTAACTAATACATCTGAATAGGAAGCAATATTATTCGTCTTCATAGCTACAATATCTCTTTGTGGAAAAATCCTATCCAAATGTAGTTCTAGAGTATCTTCTATTGTTATAATTTTTTCATTTTCAGCCGTATGAGCAGCCAAATATTTAACTAACTCTGTTTTTCCAGAACCAGTTTCTCCACTTACTATAATATTGCAATGCCCAGTTACTGCACGCATTAAAAATTCATGAATGTTTACTGTGACATATTTATCTGATAATAATTTTTCCTTCTCTAATCTTATTTTAGCTGGTGTTTTACGAAACACTGCGGCAATTCCATTTCTAGCAATAGAATCATGTACAAAGTTCATTCTTAATTCCGCTGATTCGCTATCTAGAAAAGGATGTGCCATGTTGAATGTTTTTCCCATAACATTAGAACATTGAAAAGCTATCTTTTCGATTAAAGCATCATTAATTTCTGTCCCGTCTGAACGATATACCCCCTTATCTAGAGATTTCAACCAAACTTGTCCACCATTACTATAAGAAATATCCGTGATATTGTCATCAGATAAATACTTTCTTAATGGTCCAAAATCAATATTAGAAAAAAGACTATCACTTCTTAAATAATTATCATTAGAACTTATTGCTTCCGTTTGTCTAGCAACCGTGTTAGTATTATCTACGTTTTGAGTTGGATTTAATTCTTGTGGTTGCGGTTGATTAGTAAAAGTTGAGGTAACATTAGTAGAGGTTACGGTAGGATTATTGCCAGGATTACTACTAGTTACCACACTATTCGTCCCATAAGAAATCCCATTTAAGTTCATTCCTTCATTCATAATTATTGTTCCTCTTCATTAGTATTATCATTATCTTGTTCATTAGTATTCTCTTCTTCGTTTTCTGTAGTATCATTTTGATTATTGTCACCATTTGGATCTACATTCTCTACTAAATCTTCCTCTGGTATGTAAACACTTTTTTCTTCAATAAAGTCTCTTAAATATTCACTACTAACTTGTGTAACAACTCCTTCTGTACTGTTACCATCAAATCCTGTAGTATTAGGTACAGGTATGATTTCAATTTTATATTCTGTACTCAAGTTACCGATAGAGGCTGCTTTTCTTAATAAAAGATGAATATCTTCTTTTACTGAGAAAATAATAGTAGCAGGAATTCTAGCTTCATCACTTGTTTCAAATACATTTAATCCATTAGATGTTTTTACCGCACGAACTAATACATTAGATACTAATTTACCAACCATAACTTTTGTTTGTCCATCCACGTCTGTTGTTATCGTTTGCATATAAATATCGATATAATTACCAGGCAAAATAGAATTACTATAAGATGTTGTAATATTTACCCCTAAATAATATAATGTCTCATCTAAAGGCATGTCATATAAAGCTGCATCTGGTAATTCTTCTTTTTGTACAACTGTACTTTTATAAAACATACTTCCTTTAGGAATAACTGTATTTGCATTAACATAATAACCAATCAAATCATCTACATTTCTAATAACATCGTCTGTCACTGCTGATTTAGCCATGTCTCTATACCCTATCATATCGGCAGTGATTTCACTTCTTGGATCAATAGTATCTAATGCATAAGGTACTCTTACTGGATCAATAGCACTTTTTACACGCCAATTATATCCAACAAACAAAACTGCTATTGCTAATAAAGCACACAAAATAGTTACTGTGTTCTTATTTTTTAGGAACATTTTTAATTTTAAACCTAAATTATTCATTTTCCCTTCTCCTTCTCTTTCATTATTTAAATTTATCTTCTAATATAGCACTTAAAGTATTTACTATTTGGGCAGAATCAGTTTCATAATTAAATTCATCTGTACCTTGTCCAAATACTTTAGATAACCATCCATAAGTCTCTCTAGCTGTTACTGTAATACTTACTTTAGGAGGGCACTCATCTATATCATCGAAACTAATTTGATAAGAACGGTTTTGTTCCACTGATTCTGAAAATCTTCTAACAAAGCTTTCTACGAATTTTTCTTTTACTATGCGAACAGTACCAGGAATTCCAGAAATACAATGCATAGAATCAGGATCACTATCTTCAGTTACTCCATCATAACCTACTCCAACACGATAAGCCTGATAGTCAATGGAATCAATCATAGAAGCTTCAGTAACCTCTTTTAATATATAGTACATATCTTCATTACTTACCGTAATGTTTCCAAATAAATTAATTAGAACGATACCAACTAATCCTAATACCAGGAATAAATACCCCCATACTGATGATTGCATTTACATCACACTCCTCTTCCTTCGATTAAAGTAAAGAACGAATAAAATCCTCCATCACCAACATCGTTAGTATGAATAAACTTGCTCTCATATGCTCCATCACGTTTATTTTCATTTTCATAAACATAATCAATATAAGCATTACCACCTTCATTTGTTGCATTATAACGAAGAGTTTGACTTCTTATAGAATCTATTCTATCTGGAGTTAATTCTATTACATATTCTGCAGGTGTCCCAGGATTTAAAACAGGGTTTAATAAATCGTCTGTAATATATATTTCTTTACCGTACCAGTTATAACCAGGACGACGATTATTTGGGAATGGATCAATTAATGATATTGGACGATATAAATAATCACATGCAACTCCTAAACAAGGTTCATCATCTGGTCTAGGTAAATCTAGGCAATCATTTAAACAACTAGCTTCATTTTTATATCCATCTTTTAAATAATTAGTCTCACAATATCTTTCAACAGCTGCTTCATCGCTAGAATCAAAATCCGGATTATTTTTACAAGTATTATTTCCATAAGAGCAAGAGTTAAAACAATCACTAGCACTAGAATAATTTGCAGTATCACTTAACCAGTTAGCATCACAATAATCTTTAATCTTATCATATTCTGCTGCTTTAAAAAGAGCAGTACAAGTATTTTCTCCATTATTGTTATTACCATTATTATCACAAGTAGCTAAGAAATTTCCATCTTCATCTGCTACTACACCATATAATTTAAAATTACTTGAATTTACTCGATATTCTGTTAATCCATTCAATTCATATTTAGTACCAGATAATCCATAAGTTACTTTTACTTTGTTCTTATTTTCTATTCTTAATTCATATCGATTGTTATCATCAGGATCTCTAACTATTGAACAGGTAACTGGGTCATTACCATTATCAATATTATAATTACATGTATTAGATACATCTAAATTACTGCTTCCTTTATTCACAGTAGTTTCAGTATCATAGATTCCTTCATTTATTTTTAATTCTGTAAAATAATCATAATATGGTCCATCGTTTTTAGAATCACAATTTCCGTTACTATCAGCATTATATAACTCACCATCTCCTGCACGAATACATACTGCAGGTAATCTATATGACGTTTTATTAGAAGAATTTGTTTTTATCACACCAAATACCGTTTGCGTTGTTTTATTACCACTATTAAATAATGGAACACTAACACTCCCACCGGAACTAACCTTAATTGTATCATCTAACAAATTAATAGTTTCATTGGCTTCTAATTTCTTAGTAGTAGTATCTTTACTGTTATTACTATTGCTTACCTCTATTGTAATATCAGCATTACTAGAGTCATATTTATAATTATTATTTAAATCTTTATACCAAATAGAAGTAGAATCAATTTTTTGAAAATTTTGAAGGATTCCTAACAATTTTGTTCTTTCTGCACTAGTATAAGAAGCTGCGTAATCAAATTTCCATTTTTCTGTTTCAAAAGTCATCTCGCACTGTTTGCTACCACTTAATACCGGTGTATAACTAAATGAAGTTCCAGGTCTTAAAGTAGTAGGCAAACTATTACCATACTGAATCGTACTGGACTCTGTACAAGTTGTTTTATAATAAGTACTTGTAGTAGCTTTAGTACAACTACTAATAGACCCTGTTGTAGACGCTGAACAAACAGTATCATCTCCATCAGTCAACTGATCACTACCACAACTACTAAATGATTTAGGAGTATATCCACAAGATGTTATACATTCTCTTTTACTCGTCGAATCCGTCGTATTAATTTGACAAAAATTTTCTGCGCAAGCTAATAATCCATCTCCAGACGTACCTCTACAAGTACTTTGACAAGTTTTAGAAGGAGATGGAACAATATCGGGTGAACCAACCCAGAATACATTAATTCCTAATCCATATCTATTATTAATCATAGCATTTTTTATATTATCACTACTTTGATAAAAACTGCTAGGAACAATTTGTACTAATCCGCTACCATCGTATGATACAAAATTATAATCATCCACTTTCCCACTTGCTACACTAGAAGCCATGATAGCAGTTGGTGTATTTCTAGTGATAACATATCTCATACCATCTTCGTAAAGAAATTGTTTATTAGATCTTATTAGTTCATATGGTGTACCATAAAAATAATTTCCCGTTCCACTTTTATAAAAGAAAAGTGTAGGCTCAACAGTAATGTAAGTATATGTCAAATCATCTAGTTGTTTACCAAAAACACTTTTTATTGCCGCACTTACATCATCATAATTTTGGGTATCAAATTTAAATAAATCTTTTATCTGATTTTCTACATTGATATAACTACAACTTCCTTCATCATAACAACTAAATCTAATTGATGTATTAGCATTAATAGTGGTAGGTGTATCAGACCAACTATAACTAGCTTTACCACTTTGATACGCCACTTTACCTGCTTTATTCACTGTTGTTGCTGCTGTTCGTCCATCAAAACATCCGCCTCCACTACAAAAGTCAACAGAAGAATGATAAACTAAATTTTTCCCATCATATTCATATAAGGATAATCTAATACCATAACCATTACCACCAGAAGCTCCAAAACAATATGCATAATTACAACTATCATATTGACTTCCACCAGAACCACCAGTTGTATTACCACTATCATTGTTTGCTTTAACCAATGATATAGAAGCGATTAAAACTATTACTAAAAAGAAAAACATTTTTGCTATTTGTTTACGATTTTTTATTTTTAACATTTTTTTCACCTCTATATTTTTATTTTTACCTTTGATTTTCTTCTATTTAAAATAAGTTTTACAATCAATATTATTATCAATAATAATAGAATAACCGTCATAGGTATAGCAATTGCTAAATTATCTACATAAAAGTTAATCAAATTAGTTATAAAACTACCTGTAGAATTATCTTCCTTATTATCATTTGTTTTCAATGTTTGTTTATATTTTTCTACTTGCTCTAAAAAAAATTCTTCTGATTCAATATATCCTCCATAATATGGCTGACACAAGTCAAAATTCTCAATTCCTTTACATTCTGCCCTTTGAGAATAATCATTGTAATAAGGCAATTCTACTTTCTTTGTCATTAATTTTGTACCTTCGCATTTAGTATTATTAGAAGTATATATTTCAAAAGAATAAGTTCTTCCTTCAGCTAATTGAGGTATCAAAAGATTACCATTGTCTGTATCACTATAATCAAAATAAAGCCCGTTAGATATTCTAATATAAAAATCATTTGAAAGGTTTGTAGCATACACATCAAAATAATATTTATGATCTTCGTTATAAGTATCGTCATGTAATTCATAACTAAAATTAATATTATATGCTAATTGTTTTAAAGTATTTAATTCTTTTGTAGTACAAGTATCTGCATCCACATTTTCAACTATAAAAAAGCAAAAGAAAATAAATAACAATGGCAACAAAAGTTTTTTATTCATATAAAAAGCCCCTTTACTATACTAATACTAAATATAGTATACTATAACAATATAAAAAAAACAATCATTTTATTGAGTTAAAATTATATTTATGTTACTATATTATTCGAGGTGTATTTATGAAAAAGTTAGCAATAATTATGATTTTATTCGCTTCCATTTTACTAATCACAGGATGTAATAATGAAAAAAAATCTACCTATTTAGAAGAAGTAACTTTTGATGAGTTATATGAAATGATAAATAATGAAGAATCCTTCATTTTAGAATTCGTTCAAGACGGTTGCACTCATTGTGCTGTATTTACTCCAAGATTTGAAAATGTATTAGAAGAATATCAAATAGAAGCAAAACAATTAAATTTTTCTAATATCAATGAAGAACAATATTCTCAAATAGTAAGAGACTTTGGATCCTTTGGTACTCCTACTGTGGTATTTATAGAAAATGGAAAAGAAAAAACAACTATCAATCGTCTTACTGGTGAACCTAGTGAAAAAGAAATTATTAGAAAATTAACACAAAACGGCTACATAGAAGAATAATAGCTTATTTACAATGGATCCATAAAAAAACTATCTACTTATCAGATAGTTTTTTTTGAAATAAAGTATTTACATTTTTTCTAGGTAATAATATTTTTACATTTTTCTTAACCGTAATTTCATAGTCAGTTTCCTCTTCTTCTAAATGTTCTCCGTCTACACACCAAGAAGATACTGGCTTTTTAAATGAAATTTTTAAATTATCAGTTTTATGAAAATAAAATCCAGGAACTTTAGTAATATCACTCGTTCTTAAATAATACAAGGTCTTTAAAACATCTTGTTTTCTAGATAAGTTACAAAATAACACCTCAAATTTCCCATCATCTAATTTAACATCATTATAAAAATTATTAATTCCTGCAATTCTATTGGCATTAGAAATAATTAAAAAAGAATAAAGTCCATGATATGTTTCATTATCAATAGTATAACTTAGTTCATACAGTTTAGTTATATTAAAAAATTCTTTAGCTCCTTCTACTAAATAGGCAAGATACCCTATTTTTTTCTTTAATTCACGACTAGTCTCATAAGGAACATTCATAAATTTACCAAAACCAGCGACATAAACAAATGGCTTTCCATTTACACAACAAATATCCATATCTTTCACTTCTCCTTCTAAAAGAAGTTTTAAGTTGTTAATAACATCTTTTCCATAGCCAAACATTGCTCCAATATCGTTAGTCGTACCAAGTGGAATATGAGCAAGTAATAGTCTTTCCTCTCTTAAAAAATTACCATTCATTGCTTCGTTAAAAGTTCCGTCTCCCCCCAAAGTAATCACTAAATCAACTGGTCTTAATTCTGAAATTATTTTCGTAATATGACCTTTATATTTAGAAAAAATTACTTCAGGTTCATAACCATAATCCATAAGAATATCTAAATAAGCAGCTAAAAACTCTTGTTTAACATTTTTACCACTATTGGGATTATATATAACTACACACTTTTTCATTTTCTATCTACTCCTCTTTTATAACAATTCCTAATATTCTAGATAAAAGTAATGCCTGATACGAATTAACTACTACTCCTTTAATACTATAAGTATCAATAGCAATTCCTTCTATTTTAGAAGTTGATAAATCAATCTTATTTAAAGATGTTTTAAAAATTTCACTAGAATTTAAATCGCACTGGGAAAAATGGACATTATCCATATTGTTTTCTAAAAAGCGACTTTTTTCTAATAGACAATCTTTAAATAAAATATTTTTTAACTTATTATTAGGAAAATTACTATAATTTAAATTGCAATTATCAAAAATAATATTTTGTAACAATTCTTCACTAATGATAATTCCTACTAATCTACAATTAATAAATTTACATCTTAAAAACAACTTTTTAGTAAATTCTAAATTGGATAAATCACAATTTTCAAAAATGCAATCAACAAAGTCAATATTATCTAATAAAGCATTAGTAAAGTCAACATTTTTAAAAATACACTCATTAAATTCTATTCCGCTCATTGTAAGATTACTTAACTTCTGTTCATTGAAAATACAATTATAAAAATTTTCTTCTATAGGTTCAAAACTATCTTTTATTTCTAGATCAGAAGAAATTTTTGGCTCTATTATTTTCATACAATCACCTAAACAACTTTATTATATAAACTTTAGAAAAATAAATCAATATTTTATAAGTTATGTTATAATTATAAAGAGCCTAGTTCTCTCAAATATATTAGTTGAGAGGTGAATTTATGACAAAATATGTATTCGTAACAGGAGGCGTAGTATCTGGTTTAGGTAAAGGTATAACGGCATCAAGTTTAGCACTACTTTTAAAATCACGTGGTTATAAAGTGTTTATGCAAAAATTTGATCCTTATATTAATGTCGATCCCGGTACTATGTCTCCTTTTCAACATGGAGAAGTTTTTGTAACAGCAGATGGAACCGAAACAGATCTAGATTTAGGACACTACGAAAGATTTATTGATGAAGAACTGAATTATACTTCCAATATTACTACCGGCAAAATTTATTCTAGTGTTATCGAAAAAGAACGACATGGCGACTATTTAGGAGCAACGGTCCAAATAGTTCCGCATATCACTAATGAAATCAAAAATAAAATATATGAAGCTGGAACTAGTAGTAATGCAGATATTGTAATTACCGAAATTGGTGGTACAGTTGGAGATATTGAATCTCAAGCTTTTATTGAAGCATTGAGACAAATGCGAAATGAGCAAGGACAAGAAAATACTTTATTCGTTCATACTACTTTAGTTCCTTTTATTTACGGATCCAATGAATTAAAAACTAAACCTACACAACATAGTGTTATGGATCTAAGAGGAATGGGAATACAACCAGATATTATTGTATGTCGGTCTCCCATTGAATTAGAAGAAAATCTGAAAGCTAAAATTTCCCTATTTTGCAGCGTACCTACTAATAATGTTATCGATAGTGTTGATGTTAAAAATATTTATCAGATTCCAATCAATTATTATAATCAAAAAATGGATGAAATTGTATTAAAACAATTTGGTTTAGAAATTAAAGCAAGCAATTTAACTAAGTGGTACCAATTAATTGATACTGTTAATTCATTAAATAAAGAAATAGAAATATCTTTAGTTGGTAAATATGTTGAATTACATGATGCTTATATATCGGTAGTAGAAAGTCTAAAACATGCCGGATATTTTTATCAGACTAAAATTAATATTCATTGGGTTGACTCTGAATCATTAGAAGAAGAAGTAAATCTAGATAAAATATTTGCAAATTCCAAAGGAATTATCGTACCAGGTGGATTTGGCAATCGTGGTATAGAAGGCAAAATCAAGGCTATTGAATATGCAAGAAATAATAAAATTCCTTTCTTAGGTCTTTGTTTAGGATTACAATTAGCAGGCATTGAGTTTGCAAGAAATGTTTGTGGTATAAAAGATGCTTCTTCTACTGAATTTGATGAATTATGTCAAAATCCAATTATTGACTTAATGGCCGATCAAAAATCTATTGTCAATATGGGCGGAACTCTTCGATTAGGCAATTATGAATGTCACATAAAAAAGAATACGTTAGCTTACAAGAGTTATAATCAAGAATTTATTGTAGAACGTCATCGTCATCGTTATGAGGTAAATAATAAATATCGTGATATTTTAGAAAAAAATGGTTTAGTAATCTCTGGAATTAATGATAAAAGTAATTTAGTAGAAATCATTGAATATCCTAAACATCCATATTTTATTGCTTGTCAATTTCATCCTGAATTTAAAAGTAGACCGACAAAAGCTCATCCATTATTTAAATCATTTATTAAAGCCAGTTTAGCCAAAAAATAAAACCGTTGTTTAACGGCTTTATTTTTTTATCATAACTTTAGGACTATCAAACTGAACATAGTTATTTAATTCTTTTGAAGGAATACCACTTCCTTGAAAAGAAGCAGTATATTTACGTAATCTGTTTCTTATTTCTTCTTTTAAGTTAGGGTCATCAATACTTTTATTTACATAATTCGCTACATGAAAGATGACTCCAAACGATTCGGAAAATTTTCCTTTCTTATCATCAAAAAAACTTCTATTATCATCAATAATATTAACTAATGGCTGATAATAACGACATTCTGATAAAGGGCTATTACTAATAATTAATTCCGTAACAGCTTCTAATACTGTTATGTTATTATCCGTTTTGTAAAGTAAAATATTATTTAACACATGTCCGTTGTTATCAATAAATTCAATTTTCTCACGAATCACTTCATTAGTTGTTTTGTTTGCCAAATTATCATCTCCCTATTATTTTGTTGGCGAGTGCTATTATAACATTATTTCAAATAAAAAGCAAGGATTAATAATCGCTTATCCTTGTTACTTATGGTTCAATATATTCTATTCCTAAAGCTTCTACATATGTTCTTATTTTATCTTCACTTAATTTTTTCCAATTATTTTTAGTATAATACCAATCAAAATCTTTAGAATTACTCAAATAGGATCCTTCAAATAATACATTATTCACATGAAATAATTGATATGGTACTCTTAAAACAGCATAATAATCTGTAAAGTAATATTTATTATTATCTTCTTTTGTAAAAATAGAATTCGTATTATAATTTCTTGTATAAATTCTTGTATGTTCTTCTAAAGTAGGATAGCTTTTTTTCCATCGATCTTTTATCTTATAAATATTAGATAAATATTCTTGAGATGACGTAGCAGGAACAATTATCTCCCAACCACTTAAATTCGGATCTTCACTACTATTATGATGATTACTATAAGTTATTTTAGATACTACCCCATAAAATCCTAGCGCATAAGCTTTTTTTCTAACCGGAGGCCAAGAACTATCGCCCATAGTCATTCCATAACTCAAATCATTTCTTAACAACAAAACTTTCAATCCGTGCTCTTCATATCGCTTTTTTTCATATAAAGATTGGATTAAATTTAATTGCTTTTCATCTATAATGTTATTAGATGCTCCAGGATCGCTTCCACCATGTCCTGGATCTATCAAAATATCATATTGATAAGAAAAATCATCGACAATTATTTTTACATTATTATGGTCATAATCAAAAGTTACTAATTTATTACCCAACTTAGCTCTTACAATTCTGTATTGCATATCCAATTTATCTATTACTTTCTCTGAAATTTCTGATTCTATCCACATATAATAAATACCATTATCCAAACTAGATAATTTAATATTACCATAGTAATAATAATCGTCCTTTTTATTCATATCATAACTAACACAATCTTTTTGATTATCTTTACACACTTTTATTTTAAAATTTCCATTATTATCTTTAACATAACCCTCTATATAGATACCATCATTAATAAAAACCATATTAGTAATTTGATTAGAATCCATCAAATTTATATAATTATCTTTATTAGTATCCCCTTTTGGTTTTACAACAACTTTTCTAGTTACAGAATTTTTATTACCACTTTCATCGACAACCGAATAAACTACTTCGTAAACTCCAACTTCACTGGTATTAACATAATTAGTAATTTGAATCTTATCTTTGACTTTAGGGTCATAATTATCAACTACATAGCATCCAGGATCTTGATAAACACTACCCTCTTCTATTGTTATTTCTTCCTTTCCTTTTAAAGTTAAAGTAGGTTTTTCAGTATCTACAACTTTTACTGTTCTTACTAATTGAAATTCTTTATCTTCATAATTAATTTTATAAATAATTTCATAAGTACCCACTTTGTTCATATCTACCTTAGAATCATCAATAACTACATTACTAGATAAATCTTTCTTATCAACCGTAGCCTGAATCCCTGGCTCATTATATTGAGCATACACTTCAACTGTTAAAACTTCTTCCCCTATTAATTTAAAGACTAATTTATCACGAGTTAAAAAGAAATATAATAAAATACTAGCTACTAATAACATCACTACTAAACTAACAATAAATATTAATATATTTTTTTTATTTACTATCGTTTTCATATTACTTCTCCTACTGCACTTAAATTATACCACATTTTCCTATTTCAAAAAAGAAAATGAACTAACTATTCTTTAGTTCATTATATAAAATACTAATAATGGCTGGTAAAGCAAACACACAAGGTAGAATATATCTAAAATAGGTATTCGCTGGTCCTACTACACATACTAAAATAAGAGATAAAGATGGTAATAACAGAACAATATATTTTTTCATCTTATTCACTATCAAAATACCTATTAATAAAATATGAATCCATACCACCATTCCAATGTTAGCAATAGTACCAATAACAGGAATATAAGGAAAAACTTCACCATAGCCTGTTAAAATTAATCTTAATCCACTTAATCCATTATAATGATAATCAAATCCTGCTTCTGGTAATTTTTCATTTAAATCTGTATAAATATACCAAGCACTAGTATTAGGATAAAAATAGCCATAAATATTATTAATTGTTGCATCGATATACACCACTGGCCTTTTGAAAAAATATTTTAGCCATACTGTAAAATAATCTTTTAATTCTTCATCGGTTGTATATTTATTAAATTTATTTTTTACAGGATCAGACAAATCAGGATCATACCTTTCAGCTAAATCTTCATATCCTAAAACTTTATCAATGATTTCCTTGTCTTCTAAACTAATTTCATCTCCATAATACTTAGCATATCTTGCAGTTTGTTGAAAAGGAACAGATAATACTTCTCTAATACTAGTATTAGCAATTTCAAAGCTAGGAAGTAATACTTTATTATACCCAACATACATAGAAATATTAAAAATTAAAATGATTACTATAGGAATTCTAATTTCTTTCTTAAAAATAAGAAGAAATGGTAGACTAAGAATTATTGTATATATACCATTATTTCTAAATAATATTATTAATAAAATTAATAATGCAAATAAAATATAGTCTCTAATTGTCTGTTTATACTTAATAATATCATACAATTTAATAATATAAAGGAAAACCAAAGATGAGAAAATTACATCTTTAACAGCTGTCATAGCATAAAAAGGAAATAAAGGAACTAGTGAATATATTCCTAATACAATAAAAATAAATATTTTATTTACTTTAATTTTATTTAAATAATAAATAGAATAAGCAAAAACACTAATTACAATAGTAACTTGAATCATAGAGTATAAAAACATTCCAAAATTAACGTTTCCCAATAAATATCCTACTTTAAATAATCCTCCTATTAAAAAGGTATGAATGATAGGATTAAAATTAGTAATATAAACATTAGGATTTAATAATACCACACTATCCATATATCTAGTATGAATACCCATAACTTCTTTAATCTGATTAGCAGCATCATAGTTAATAATCACAGGATAAAAAGCTATTATATATGGCAAATAAAAAATTAGTATAACTATAAAACTAAATAAAAAAGGATGTTTATCAAATAAACTAAATATTTTAGGAAGTTTGATATTATTTATTTTTTTATGTTTTATTGTATCATCTAATAAATGAATAGATGTATTAAATAAAACATAGTATCCTATTCCTTTTAAAATAGAAAATAAAATTAAAGAAATATCTCCTAACACTAAAGAAGCATTGTGAACAACATCATAACTATAGCCAAAAACCATTAATAAACTAAAAATAATAGCAATCACATTATAAGTCATTCGCCTTTTAAATGTAGCAAAATATTTTTTATAAAAAATAAATAAAAGAATAGCTAAAACAACATAAGTAATCATCATAGTATTACTTCGATAAAATTTTAATCCTTTAGCAGTGACTTGAAATAACAAACTAAATGTTGTTATAATTCCTAATATTAAACAAATTATATTTCTATACTTTTTCATGTTCTTACTTCCTTCTTTTTATCATCATAAAATATAAAATGTTTCTGAATAAAATAATTAACCAAAAATATGACAATGTCTACTGGTATTTTAATTATAGTTTCATTAATATTAGTCATCTTATATAATCCTAATACCAATGTAGCAGAAACAAACATTTGAATAACTACTAAAATATAATACTTTGCTAAAGTAGTTGTATCTATTTTCTTTGTATTTTTCTTAAATACACCATTTCTATTCATCAAATAATTGATAAAAGACGATATAATTCTTGCTAAAACTGTTGCTATAATGATTGATATATCACTTATCGATTGTTTTAATAAAAAGTTAAACACAGTAAAAAGAGATAAATCTAAAATAAATGAAATACCAGCTGAAATAACATACTTTAAAAATACACTATATTTCTTTATCAAATTAACTACTTTATTCATTATTATTTATCCTTTTCATATTTTAAAATAGCAACTTCTTGAGCAAGAGTGGTAATTTTAGCTTTTTGTATAGATACTACTTCTGTTAAAACAAAAGTAATAAATAATAATATTCCAAAACCTAAAAAGAAAATAAAATTCGACACAGTGGCAATGCCAATAGAATTGCAAATAATCTTTAAGAAATCCGGAATTAATACAGCTATTGTCATAGCTATACTAAATATTAACCATAATAGCGCATATTTAATAATTAAATTCCTTTTTAACACATTTCTCCATACATAAATAACAAACAATAACGCAAACAAAATTAAAACGACAACTAATTTTAATGGCATTCTATTCACTTCCCTTCTTAGAAGATGCACCTGCTATAATAATAGCTAAACTAACTTTAATCATATAATAAATAGACTTCATTGGATTAATCGAACTTTTACCATTTTCTCTTTTATTCATTTTTACAGGTATTTCTGCTACTTGATATCCTTTCTTTATGACAGTTACAATCGTATCTGGCTCAGGATAATCAATCGGATAATCATTAGCAAATAATTGAATTATTTTTTTATCTGCAGCTCTAAAACCACTCGTAGGATCATATATTTTTTTCCCTGTTACAACTTTAATTAGCCATGATAAAAAAGAAATTCCAATTCGTCTAATTTTAGTTGATTTAAACTCACTTAATTCACTCACAAATCTAGACCCTATTACAATATTATTACCACTTTTTATTTCAGTAACTAAATTATTAATATAACTACCATCATGTTGACCGTCCCCATCAAACTGAATTGCTACATCATAGTTATTGTAATAAGCGTATTTATAGCCAGTTTGAACTGCTCCACCGATTCCCAAATTAAATGGTAAATCAATCAAATTAAGTTGATTCATCTCACATACTTCTTTTGTTTTATCCGTTGAACCATCATTAATAATAATATAATCTAAAGTATGACCTTTTAATTTTATCTTTTCTAAACTATTAACAGTTTTTAATATACTTTTTTCTTCATTGTATGCAGGAATAATTACTAATACTTTCATAAAACCTCATTTCTTTCACAAATATTTTACCATATTACTATAAAAAAGAACATGTTTTTTTATGATAGATAAACGAATAAAAGAATCTATACATTTTTTTAATATTTTCTTTTCCAACTAATTTTATCTTTTTATCATGTTTTATTTTATTTAAAAAATGTAACTTTTCAATATTGTAAGTTACATTTTTATCGTTATTTTTACCTATTCGTACATAATTGGTCGTACTTTTCTCTTATTTTTCAATTCCTTTTTTAAAACTGTCCGTTATTCAGCTAATCACGTAGGGATTTGAACTAGTTCCATCTCCTTGAGTAATTTCAATATTAGACTTAAGATTGATGACAGGGCGGACACCTACCGAACTGATAACATAACCGTTGTACGAGTCCTCGCCGGAAATGATGACGCCACCGATAGCGACACCCCCACCGAAGTAGAAAGTGCTAATTGTCCAATAACTTTCACCCGTATATAAATAGTATTGCAAATTGTCATTATTTCCATTTGAACCTGCATACATTGCTTCATCCGTAGTTATTAAGCCAATTGGATAATCTAATGCTTTGTTTCCTTTATTACTACTTTTGGTAGTATATAAATCATTTGATTGTGGGCAACTATATTGTGGTTGATATGTCATCATTCTATTCATCCCTTGGTACATTGTGGTATTTGTCCCATATCCTAATCCAGTTCCTTCTCCTTCATAGATACTTCTATCTCCACAAAATCCACTGTCTGCTATATAACTCGCATAACTTAACAAATTTTTTTCATACCAATTATCTAATACTGTCTTGATTGTACTATCATTAGTATTAGCATGAGTTTCTTCATAGGTGCTACTTCCTGCTGTTCCATACATGTATCCTACATAGGCATTATCATTATATTCTTCATTAAATGCACTATCTCCTATCGTTGCTTCACTTCCCATAGCATTAGGAGTCTCTCCTTGATAAATAATTCTTAAACTTC
Source organism: uncultured Bacilli bacterium (assembly GCA_944371905.1). GTDB lineage: Bacteria > Bacillota_I > Bacilli_A > RF39 > UBA660 > RGIG3091. Next base: position 63,546 of record CALVYA010000008.1, read on the forward strand.
CATCTTCATTGATTCGGATGATTCTCCAGTAGTATCCTGCAAATTTTACATAGTTATTCTCTACTGCTCCTCTATAATAATATACTGTCTTCCCATCTTCTGTATTTGTTGAAGTGTAATATAATCCTTTCGTCCCATCTTGTTGACTTGTTTTACTAAAATCTATATTTACATCGCTTTGTGGTATATTATCTTTTAATATCATACTTCCTAATGTTACTTTTTCTATTTCTGGATCACTTGGGGTTATCTCTTGTCCTATATTTTGGGCATAATCAATATTTACTGTTAACTTATTATTTGTCTTTTCTGGTTGACTTGTTATACTACTATCATAACTTATCTTTATCTTAAAGGTGGTACTCTCTTGTTTTAATAAGATATCTCCTATTCTTATATTACTTATCTCAAACTTTATTGCATCACTTCCTGTTTCACTAGCATTAATATCTTCTATGATGGCATCTAGTGTTCCTTGGTTCTCTACTGTGATTTGATATTCTATTGCGTC